>SLLJ01000165.1 GCA_007134165.1 Nitriliruptoraceae bacterium
CCCTGGTCGACGATCGCGGGCACGTTGGCCAGCGTCTCGACGTTGTTGATCATGGTCGGCTGGCCCCACAGCCCGCGCTCGGTCGGGTAGGGCGGGCGCAGCTCGGGGTTGCCGCGGCGGCCCTCGATGGAGGCCATCAGCGCGGTCTCCTCGCCGCACACGAAGGCCCCGGCACCGACCCGAACCTCGACGTCGAAGCTGAAGTCCGAACCGAGCACGCTGCGTCCGAGCAGCTTGGCACGCTTGGCCGCACGGATCGCGCGCTCGAGGCGTTCGATCGCCAGCGGGTACTCGGCACGCACGTAGAGGTAGCCGAGGCTGGCCCCGGTCGCGTAGGCCGCCAGCGCCATGCCCTCCAGCACCCGGTGGGGGTCGGAGTCCATGATCGTGCGGTCCATGAACGCCCCCGGATCGCCCTCGTCGCCGTTGGCCACCACGTACTTCTCGTCACCCGGGGCGTCGTGCAGCAGCTTCCACTTGCGGGCGGTTGGATAACCGGCCCCGCCGCGACCGCGCAGGCCGGCGGCGTCGATCTCCTCGATCACGTTCTCGGGCGACAGCGTGCGCAACGCCTTGGACAGCGCGCGGTAACCGCCGGCCGCGACGTAGTCCTCGAGCCGCTCGGGGTCGATCGTTCCGGCGTAGGCGAGCACGACCCGGTGCTGCTTGAGGTAGAAGGGCAGGTCTTCGGGGGTGATGCGCGCACCGCTGGAAGGTTCGCCGCCGAGCAAGTGCTCACGCGCGATGGCTCGGGCCGCTTCCTCGTCGACCTGCTCGTAGTGGGTGGTGGTCGGCCCCCGGGACTCGACGCGCACCAGCGGCCCACGGCTGCACAGTCCCGGACAGCCGGTCGGCACGACCTGCACGTCATGGCCGTGGTCGGCCTGCTCGAGTTCGGACTCGAGGGTCGAGCGCACGGTCGCGGCCCCGGCCGACAGGCAGGCGGTGGAACTGCAGACCAACGCCCGGTGGGTGTAGCGGCTGCGGGCCTCGAGTTCGACGGCGGCGATGTCATCGAGGTCGATGATGTTGCGGGCCATCAGGCGTTCTCCCCACTCGTGCCGGCCGTGGCCAACTCGGCGTCTTGCCCGGGTTCCTCGCCGGGTTCCTGCCCGGGTGGTTCCTGCCCGGGTTCCTGCCCGGCATCCTCGCCGGCATCCGGTGCGGCCTCGAGCACGCCGGCGACCGCCGTGAGGGCGGCGTCGGCACTGAGCTCGCCACGGACCTCGCCGTCGAGCACTCCGATCGGCGCCAGACCGCAGGCGCCCAGGCACCGAGCGGTCTTGAGGCTGAAGCGCCCGTCGTCGGTGGTCCCCCCGGCCGCGATCGAGTGCTCACGCTGCAGCGCGTCGACGATCGCGTCCGCGCCCTTGACGAAGCACGCCGTGCCGGTGCACACCGTGAAGGTGTGGTCGCCGGGCTCCTCGAGGTTGAACAGGTGGTAGAAGGTCGCCACTCCGAACACCCGGCTGAGCGGCAGACGCAGCGCCCGGGCGACATACAGCATGACATCCTCGGACAGATAGCCGAAGATCTCCTGGGCCGCGTGCAGGATCTCGATGAGCTGGTCGGCCTCGAACCAGGAGCGCTTGAGCACCTTGTCGAGCAGCGCGAACCGCTCGTCGCCGGACGGGTGGGAGACCACCCGGTCATCGGAACGCTGGACGGGTCTGTTGGTCTGGGCCACGACGGGCCACCTCCCAGAACGGGTGCACCCGGATGCTGCTGGCAAATCATCGCCCCGGACAGGGGCAGAGGTCACAGTCCGGAGGGCCGGAGCGAAGGGGGGTCGTCGGGCCGGTGGCCGCCTCAGCCGCGGACCCGGGCTGTGAAGCGGCCGTGGCGACGGGACACCTCGACGTCGAGGTCGAAGGCCCGGGACACCGGCGCGTCGGCGAGCACCTCGGCGACCGGACCGAGCGCCACCGGGCGCCCGCCGCGCAGCAGCAAGCCCGCGACCACACCGGTGGGTACCTCCTCGAGGTGGTGGGTGACGAGCACGACCGTGGGAGCGTCGGGGTCGGCGAGCAAGTCGTCGAGGTCGGCCAGCAGCGACTCGCGCCCGCCGAGGTCGAGCCCGGCGAAGGGCTCGTCGAGCAGCAGCAGCTCGGGGTCGATCGCCAGCGCCCGGGCGATGCGCACCCGCTGACGCTCCCCCTGACTGAGCGTGTCGTAGCGGCGGGCCTCGAGGTGGGCGGCACCGGTGCGCAGCAGCGCCCGGCGGGCGGCGGCCGCCACCGCCGGATCGTCCAACGCGTCCGGGCCCGGCCAGGTCACCCCCCGGGCGGCCGCGGCGACCAGCGGCAGCGCCGGGGCACGCACCCGCAGGAGCGGATCCACCGCGACCGACACGAACCCGATGCGGGGGCGCAGCGCCCGGAGGTCACCGCGTCCGAAGGTGGTGCCGAGCACCCGGGCGGTGCCCCGGGTGGGGTAGCGCTGGGTGGCGAGCACCGCCAGCAGCGTGGTCTTGCCCGAACCGTTGGGGCCGAGCACCACCAGGTGACCGCGTACGGCGAGGTCGAGATCGACGTCCGCGAGGATCGGTGCGCCACCGATGGTGACCCCGACCCCGTGCAGGACGGCCAGCGGGGCCGATCGCCCGGCGCTCACGGCAGCGGGTCACGCAGCACCGGGCAGCTCATGCAGCGCGGGCCGCCCCGCCCTCGCGGCAGTTCGTAGGAGGGCATCGTGTGCACGGTGATGCCGGCCCGCTCGAGGATCTCGTTGGTGGCCACGTTACGGGCGTAGGCCACGACCTCGCCGGGACCGATCGCCAGGGTGTTGTTGGCGTCATTCCACTGCTCACGTTCGGCGCGGATCGAACCCAGCGCCGGCTCGATCGCCCGGGCGTGGTCGAGTCCTGCCGCCCACGCCAGACCCTGCATCAACCCGGTCGCCTGCGTGACATGGACGCCGTCGCCCGCCGGGGTGACTTCGAAGCAGCGCAGGGCCGCGGTCATCTTCGGGTAGGTGATGAACGCGTCCACGTCGACCTGGGTGAGGATGGTGTCGAGGTGCATCGCGGCACGGACCTTGGGCAGGTCCACCGCCAACACCCGGTCCACGACCCCGGCGGCGAACAGCCGGGTGGCCAACTGCTCCACGCCCGCGACGGTGGTCCGCTCCGAGATTCCGACCGCCACCCCACGCTCGCCGACCACCAGCAGGTCCCCACCCTCGAAGGTCGCCGGGTAGCCGTCGGAGGAGCGGTCCCCGAACCAGATCGGCGCGTCCCGGAACCTCGGGTGCTGGTGGTAGACGGTGCCGAGCAGGTCGGTCTCACGCCGGCGGACCATCCGGTTCATCGGGGAGAGCACCAGCCCCTCCCCGACCCACGCCGAGGCGTCGCGCATGAACACCAGGTTGGGCAGCGGCGCGAGCACCAGGTCGGTGCGCGCGGAGGCGGCGACCACCAGACCGTCGAGCGGTGCGACCTCCTCGAGGGTGACCCCGGCGATGAGCTGGTCGGCGAGCTTGCGCGGCGGCAGGTCGAGCAGCAGCGAGCGGACCCGGTCAACGGCCTGCGGACCGCAGGTCGAGCCGGTGACGTGCAGGTTGACGACCGCCCGGGCCACCGCCTGATCGGCGACGACCTCGGCGAGTAGTTCCTCGAGGTAGAGCACCTCGACACCGGCGCTGCGCAGGACCTCGGCGAACGCGTCGTGCTCGGCCTGCGCCTCCTCCACCCACAGCAGCTCGTCGAACAGCAGCTCGTCCATGGTGGTGGGCGTGACCCGACGCAACTCCTCACCGGGACGGTGCAGCAGCACCGTGCGCAGACGTCCTACCTCCGAGCGGATCGAGTTCGCGGGTGGCAGGCTCACAGCAGGCTCTCTCCGGGGCGGTGTCCGGAGGGACGCTACTACGCAGGGTCCGCCGGTGGTCGCGGGCCGAGGTCGAGAGGACGACACGATGACGATCGACGGTTCGGTCCCGGTCGCGGTGATGCTGCCGGCCGGCGCGGGCGCGGAGGAGGTGGTGCAGCTCGCCCGGGCGGCAGCCGACGCTGGGGTCCGGGAGTTGTGGGTGGCCGAGGATCTGGGCTTGCACGGCGGGATCGCGCTCACCGCGCACCTGCTGGCAACCCTGCCCGAGGTCGCGGTGGGGCTGGCGATCGCTCCGGCGGCGGCCCGGCACCCCGCCTTCCTGGCGATGCAGGCCGCGACGATGGGTGCACTGCACCCGGGTCGGCTGCGGCTGGGCATCGGACACGGCATGCCCGCCTGGATGCAGCAGCTGGGGCTGTGGTCGCTGGCACCGGTCGCGCGGCTCGAGGCCACCCTGGAGGCGGTCGCCCGGCTGCTCGCCGGCGAACGCGTCGACCTCGACCGAGGTGAGGTCCTGATCGACGACCTGGCGCTGAGCAGCGCCCCCGTCGACGTCCCGCTGTACGCGGGGGTGCGCGGGCCCCGCTCGCTCGCGGCCTGCGCCCCCCACGTGGCGGGGGTCGTGCTGGCCGGGTGGTCGGGACCGGACTACACGCGCTGGGCGCGGGAGGTGGTCACCGACGCGGCCGGTGCGCCGCGCCGAGTGGTGAGCTCGGCCCGGCTGGCCTACGACCCCCGCGACCCCGACGGGGCGTTGGCACGGCTGCGCGTGCAGTTCGACCGCGACCGGGCCGGCGACGCGCTCGCCCAGCAGCTCGCACCCGTCGAACGCGGCCCCGACGACCGGGCGTCGGCCACCGAGGTGGGCATCGCCGGAGGCAGCGCCGCGCTCGCCGACGGCATCGCGCGCTGGCAGGCGGGTGGTGCCGACACCGTGCTGCTCGACCCGCTCGGGCCCGGGGACCTGCGCCGGCTACTCGTCGACGGGATCCCGACGGGCTGAGCGGGGCGTTCAGTTCGGAGCGCGCAACCCGCTGATGCCCCCGAGCCGACCCATCGGCTCGAACCACTGCCCGGTCTCCGGCAGCCGGTCCAGGGTGATGCGGGGCAGCGGCTCACTGAACAGCCCGGTGATCGACTCGAGGTCGACGAACCGCAGCTCGGGCAGGACCGACAGCCCGCCGGCGTACTCCGCGAACCCGAGGACCGTGACCTCGACCCGGTCGAGGACGAGTTCGCGCAGCGGGGCGGTGAAAGCCTTGGCGTCGTTGGATGCGACGTACACCGCGGTGAGGTCGCCGGCGCGCTGCCGGGCCTGCAGGTGGGCGATCATGTCGTCGTCGACGTCCGAGTCGCCGACCTTGGGCTTGGCGAACACGCGGAAGCCCTGCTCGAGAAGCCACAACACCCAGCCGCGGAGGGGCCCGGCGACGTGCGCGGCGACGTTGATGAACACCGCCGCCTCGACGTCCTCGTCCCCGGCCTGCTCCACCAGCCACCGGCCGAGCACCGCCAGGTCGGGGCGCTCCTTGGAGGTCGGCCGTCCGTCGATGATGTTGGCCAGCGTCATGTCGATGTTGGGCGCGTCCCAGACCAGCAGGTGGCGTCCCACGGTGGCGACCTTCCGTGCGCGGGCAGCGATGGGACCCCTACCGTAGGGCAGCGCAGCCCCCGCCCGACGCAGCCCTCCCGATCCGCACGCAGCCCTCCCGATCCGCACGCAGCCCTCCCGATCCGCACGCAGCCCCCCGATCCGCACGCGGCGTCCCAGTTCCCACGGAGCCCCCATGCCCTCCCTGCCCCCCCTGCTGCCCCGTGAGGTCGACGGCTACCTCGTCGAGTTGGTCAAGGCGCAGTTCGCCGACCAGGTCCTCACCGAGATGGAGATCCGGGCCGATCAGTACGGCTTCCCGATCGTGGGCCGGGCGGTGGGCCGGTTCCTGGAGTTGCAGGCCCGGGCGATCGGCGCCAAGCGGGTGGTGGAGCTGGGCAGCGGGTTCGGCTACTCGGCCTACTTCTTCGCCGGCGCGGTCGGCGACGACGGCGAGGTGGTGTGCACCGACACCGACCCCGACAACGCCCGGCTTGCCGAGGCCTACCTGCGCCGGGCCGGGCGCTGGGCCCCGGTGCGCTACCACGTCGGCGACGCGCTGGAGGGGCTGGCCGACGTCGGGGGCGAACTCGACGTCGTCTACTGCGACATCGACAAGGACGGCTACCCCGACGCGTGGGCCGCCGCAGCCGACCGGCTGCGCGTGGGGGGCCTGTTCCTGTGCGACAACGTGCTGTGGGATGGCCGGGTCGCCGGGCTCGTGCCCGAGGGCGAACCCCCCGAGCGTGCTGCCGCGCGCGCCGCGGTGACCGACGACATCGTGGCGATGAGCCGCGAGATCGCCTCCGACCCCCGCTACATCAGCTCGGTGGCTCCGATCCGCGACGGCGTACTGGTCGCGCTGCGGGTGGCCTGAGGGCTGCGGGTGACCTGAGGGCTGCTGGAGACCTGAGGGCTGCGGGTGACCTGAGCACAACGAGCGATCTCAGCACGGCGGCACGGCGGCCGCGTCGAGCAGCGCGCCCCGTGCCACATCGGCGACGTGCCTACGCGCCGACGCCCCGAACAGCTCACGGACCGACGCGAGTGCCGCGTGCTCCGCGGCAGCGTCGGTCGGCACCAGCACCACTCCGGTTCCCTCGGTGTCAGGAGTGAGCCGCACGGCGCCTGCCGGGGTTACCAGTAGTGCCCGCACCGCCAGGAGCCGTGCCCGCTCGTCGACCGTGTCGACCCCGCCGGCGGCCGCTTCCCAGCGCAGCAGGGCGACCTGCCCGGGAGCCCCGGCACCGAACTGGTGAAGCCACGCGCGGTGCTGTCCGCGGACGACGGCCAGCACCTCCCTGACCGGCCCGACCCGGACCGGGTGTGGGGCGGGGTCGATCCCCCCGGCTTTGAGCGCGCGCAGCACCGCCGCGGGCAGGTCCGACGCGCGGGCCAGCACGTAGGGCGCGGAGCGGGTCGTGTGTGCGGTACTGGTGCGGTGCAGGAGCAGACCTGCGGGCCCCCACCAGCCCCGGGCCCGAGCCAGCCCCCCGGCGTCCACGCGCAGCAACTCGAGCCGGCCGACCGCCGAGCCGAGCACCCGCGCCAGCCGGCCCGTCTCACCCTCCGGCGGTGCCGCGGCGGCGGCCAGCGCCAGCAGGGTGCTGCGGTACGCGGTCCCGATCGGCACGGTCAGACACTCGCTCACCGTCCGCCTCCCAGCAGCGTGTGGTCGTAGTCGTCGTCGTGGGCGGTGTTCATCAACTCGTCGAGGGCAGCACCGATCGCCTCGAGTCCGGCGTCGGTCACCTCGTGCTCACGCATCATCCGGCCGGCCTCCGCACCGAGCAGTCCGAGCGACGCGCCGAAGAAGACCACGCCGGCCGGCCCGAGCGCCGCACCCGCCACCGCGCCGGCGGTGGCACCCACCACCCCACCGCCGCCCTCGAGCAGGGTCCGTGCGAACGCATTGGCCAGGGCCCGGCCCGGGGTCACGTTGGGGTCGGCAAGATCCACGTCCAACTGCGCGGCCGCCTCGAGCCCGAGCCCACCGATGCCCGACCCGCGCAGCAGCGGCAGCAGCCACCGCGGGGGGGACGAGCCCACCTCGACGTGGGCGAGGTCGAGCGCCTCCGCGGTGGAGCCCGCGATGAGGTTGCCGGTGATGATCTCGGACCAGTAGCCGGGTTGCAGCGAGGCTTCGGGCCGGGTCGGCAGCGGTCGGCACACCCCGCCCGAGCCCGCACCCAGCACGGCATCGGCGGTCGCGTAGGGGCGCTGCAACCAGGCCGCTGCGACGGCCGTTGCCGCCGCATCGGTGGCCTCCAGCCAGGCGAGGTCGTCGGCCTCATCGCCGAACGGTGCGCCGTCCAGGGCCCGCAGCGCGAAGGCGAAGGCGGCCGGGACCTCGTCGGCAGCCCGCAGCCGATCGGCCCAGGCGTGCCACTCGGCGCTGCGGTCGACGACCGGGGCGTCGAGGTCGGAGGGTGCGGTCGCCAGCGCGGCCATGGTGGCGGCCAACTCGTCGACCTCGAGCCGCAGCGCCAGCAGGGTGGGCACGGTCACCCGCGTGTACTCCTCGAGCGCGGCCGGCACGCCGAAGGTCCGCCCGGTCACCGTCGAACCCCGCGCCCGTAGGACGAACACTCGCCGCGCACGGCGGTGCGCACGTTCTCCCCCGGGGTACGCGCCGGCGACCACGGTGGGCAGGGCGCCCGGTCCCGCGCGGCCAGCCAGCGGTCGTACTCCTGCCGCGCGACGCGGTATCGGGTCACGGCCCGGTCGTGGGCCCGGACCGCTTCGGCATGGTCGTCGAGACGGCGCCGCCCTTCGACGATCGACGAATCCAGCGCGTCACCGTCGGCCTCGAGAGCGGCCACGAGCTCACGCAGTCGCCGCAACTCACCGACCACCGCGCGCCGAAAGTCGGTCGCCGCCGCCCCTTCGAAGCGCGCGATCCCGACTTCGCTGACCAGGGCCTGCTCGTGACGCACCCGCACGGCACGGGCTGCCTCGAGCACCCGGTCCACGGCCGCACGCACGGCGCGCAACTCGCTCAGCGGCACCTCGGGCGCCCGGGGCGGGCTGCCCGGGTGGGCCGGAACCCGTGGCGGAGCACTCACAGCAGCGACCTCACAGCAGCGACCTCACAGCAGCGACCTCACAGCAGCGACCTCACAGCAGCGACCTCACGGCACGTTACGCCCTCCCTGAGCAGAAGCCATTCAGAGTTACGGAGAAGCTGTGGAAACCTGGCCAGTCGAGGGCTGCTCTCTGCCCGCCCCGCCGGCATCCAGGGTTCCAGCCCGGCCCCCACGTTCCAGCCCGGCTGCCGAACCCACGATGCTTCGGCAGCCGTCGCTTCCCACCCTGCTCCGGCCCCCAGCCCCACCGAACAGCCCGATCGACGCAGCACCGGCACCACACCCCCGCCCCTCGATGCGGCGTACCCAAGCGGTCACCCACGACCGGCTGCGTACGCCGCATCCCCCACCGTGGACCATGCGGCGTACCCAAGCGGTCACCCACGACCGGTTGCGTACGCCGCATCCCTCAGCGGCACCCGCCCACGCACGGCAGCGGTCGACGAGCGCGCAGCAACAAGCGTTAATCGCACACCACGCACGGCACGCACGCCACGCACACCACGCAC
>SLLJ01000336.1 GCA_007134165.1 Nitriliruptoraceae bacterium
GCTGATCGAGCAGCAGGCCTTCGTCGGCGAACCGCGTCTGCTCTGCCGCGGCTGGGGCGCAATCACTGACCGGCGCGAACTGGTCGTGCTCGCGACGACGGGACCCCTCCTGCACCGCCAGGCCAGAGTTCCCTGCCAACCACATCGAGCCGGCTGATCCTCGCGCACCCGCCTACGGGCAGCCCGTGGCTCCGGGTCAACCATGCCTGAGCTACCGCAGGGACCTGCACCGCCGGTCAGGCGCGCCCGATAGCGGACGACAGGAGGTTCGAGTCTCGGCGCACCCACCCTCAGGCGTCGACCCGCCCGGCTGCTGGCGGACCGCGGAGTCTGGCTTCACGGCGTTTGCCACCGTGCGATCCGGTCGTCGGAGATGGCGCCCACAGTGCCAGGTGAGCGCGCCTCGCTCCCCAACCGGGGGACGAACTCGTGTCAGCCACGGCGTTCCACACCGGTCGCGTCTGGTCCAGCGGGGTCGTGGTGATCGGGACGACCCCAGCCACCGAGGGGTCCCGACCCCACGGTTGCACCGCGAATACCGCGGATTCCAACCGTCGCGGCCCATCCGTCGCGGTCCAACCGTCGCGGCCCATCCGGCGGGGTCCATCCAGGCCGGTCCGCACGACGGACACGACCCCAAACGCTGCACAGAGCGTGACGGCCGCCTCGTTCGACGACACCACGACATCGCCCGTCCCCTACCCCAAGCGTAACGCTTCGTAGTAGTGGTTAGCAGGGCGTTGTCCACGCATTACCTAAAGTGGCCAGCCGTACGCGCAATGTCATCGCAGCCATGATTGATCTCCCCGAGGGCGAGATTCCGGCGGCTTGTACGTCCTCGCGGCGGCAGCGAGCTTCTACTCTTAACGCAGAGTCCACGCGTGACCGCTTATGGAGTTCAGAAGGGGCAACGGCCTATGATGAGCTGGCTGCTGCTGGTCGATCTCGTGCTGCTGTTCTCGTTCTGGCTGTTCCTGGTCGAGCGGACCAGAGGGACCACCCGGATCGTGCTGTTCCAGGCAGCGATCGGGGCCCTGGTCCTCATCGCAGCCACGCTTGGCAAGGCCTACTCCCTGAACCTGGGCGCGCTGCAGCTCACCCTCGGGAACATTGCCTACGCCGCAGTGATCATGGCCTCGGTCGCGATGTTCGCCGCAACCCGCGACCCGAGAGTCATCCGCGACGCCATACGCCTGGTGCTGGCCGTCAACCTCATCGCCATCGGTGTCCTGGCCATCTCGGCCCTGGCGCTGCAGCAGCCGAACACCCAGTTGGTCACCGACATCTCGACGCACACCTTCAGTACCGGGATCCTTCCGGCAGTGTTCGGCGGTGCCCTGCACATCGTTCAACTGCTGCTGCTCGCCTTTGTCATGGAACGCACGCGGCGAACATCCGCATCGCCGACGCTGCTGGGAGTGGTGACCGTCGCGTCGTTCATCCTGGTCCTGGGGCTCGATGGCGCGATCTACCCTGCGCTGGTCACCTTCGTCCAACCTGAACTGGCACCCCTGCTGTCTTCGGGCTGGTCCGGCGTGGCCGCCAAGCTGTTGCTCGGCGCGCTGTACGCCGTGCCCCTCAGCGGGTTCCTCCTCGTGCATCAGCGCTCTGCCAGCGACGATCGTGAGGCCGACCTGCGCGGTCTGCTGTTCGCGCCACGACGGGCAGTTCTCGACACCGTCACCCGAGCCGTCGACGAGCGGGAGGAACTGGTGACCCGGCTCGACGATGTCGTGGCCGCGATCACCGACTGGCTCCTTGGCGTCGACGCCGACTGGTGCACGACGTTCGTCAACGCAACGGCAGCGGAGTCGGTCGGGGCCGATCCCGGCGAGCTCATTGGCCGGTCGCTGTGGGATGCATTTCCCAACATCCGCGACACCGAGGTGGAGCGGGCGCTGCGCAGCGTGGCGACCAGCGGCGTCGCAGCGACCCTGTACACCGAGGCGCTGATTCCCGGCACGAGCATGGATCTGACCATCTATCCGGCGCGCGACGGCTTGGTGCTCTACGCCAACGACGTGTCCGAGCGACTGGAAGCACAGCGCCGCATCGAGGCCGCGAACGCCGCGGAACAGACAGCTGCTGACCGTCTGCGCGAGGTCGATCTGTTGAGGAACAACTTCCTGACCTCCGTCTCCCACGAACTGCGCAGCCCATTGACCGTCATCCGCGGCCTGTCTGAGACGCTGCAGCGCAAGTCATCCACCCTGGACACGAACACCCGGACAAGGATCGAAGCAGCCCTGGTCGCCAACAGCCTGCGGCTGAGCAACCTGCTCGATGATCTACTCGATGTCGAACGCGTGGTCCGCGGCATGCTGGTCATGGAACCCGACGGGTGCGATGTCTCCTCGTTGGTACGTGACGTCGTTGCGGTGCATCCAAGCGCCGATCGGATCACGGTGGAACTTCCGGACGAGTTGCCTGCGCTCGTCGATCCCCACCGTATGGAGCGCATCGTCGTCAACCTGCTCGACAACGCCGCGAAGTACGCCCCGGACGGCTCCATCGGGGTGGCACTACACGCGGATGACGACCAGTTGCTGCTCGAGGTGATCGATGAGGGACCGGGGATACCTCGCACGGACCTCGACCGTGTCTTCGAACCGTTCCATCGCGCCGACACGAACCATCCCCAGCCGGGCACCGGCATCGGGCTCACACTGGTGCGCGAGTTCGCCGAACTCCACGGCGGCCGTGCCTGGGCAGAACCCACCGAACACGTGGGGGCACATTTCTGCGTCAAGCTCCCCCTGACACCTACGGCCGAGTCGGCGGCGAACTGAGCCCGGATTCGACCGACCCCCCACGAACCGGGCATGAAGCAGGGTGCGGAGAGTCTCCACGAATGGCCTTCACTCGCAGGCAGCACTTCGACGGGCGGTGCTGCCCGCGACACCCCCTCGGTCCGGGCCGACAAAGCGGTGGGTCGCGTCGCCTGCCGTCACGGCGGAGCTTCGTTGGACCCGAACTGACGACGCACAGCCACGGAAGGTTGGTCTCGACCTCCGGCCCTCGTTGAGAGGACGGCCCTCGCTGCGCACTCGGCTCGCACAACTTCACTTCGAGTTGAGCATGATGTTTGGCGGCACCCCAGTGACCAACGGGCACGCGAGCACCTCATCGATGACTGTTCGGTGCGTCGCCGTACATGGCACGAGAGAGCCGAAGCAAGCAGCGCGCTCGGCCCAACCCGGGAGGCATCGCTTCATCGTGGGCCGCACGGAGTTTCTCGGCACCGAAGCACCGGCGCCCAATTTCACCGTGGAAGATCCGTTCGGAGAAGTATCATCGTCTTGTCGAGGTCGAGGGTTTGAGGGCTGACAGGTTGGCGCGAGCAGCGCGGGCCCCCTTCGCGAGGCCCGGCACTCTTCAACCGAGCCGGGCGCGCGCGACCACGAAGGGTGGGTGGTGCACCCGCATCGTGCGGTGCCGAGCAACCCTCAGAGCAGGCAACGACCGACGCTCCGCAGTCGATCGCCAGTAACGTGCGTGGCGATGAAGCTCCCGAGGCCAGCAGGCAGGCCAAACCCGCCGACGCGGACACCACAACGGACCCGATCCCTCAACGGACCGACCCGCCGCGTTCGGTAGCCCCGTGGCAGCTGCGAACGCCGGCGCCGCCCTGTCCCATCTACGAAACAGACGCCGCTGCACGCCGCATGGTCCAACCTCGACCGGACGCCACGGCGTAGCATCGCAGGGTCGTGCTCGTCTGCCGCCGCCGTGAGGAGCGTTCATGCCAGCCTCCCGCGAGCGCATCGGTGGGGCACTGCAGTTGCTCGGCGACCAGTGGGTACTGCTGATCCTGCAGCAGGCCTTCGCCGGCGAACGGCGATTCAGCGGCTGGCGCGACCGGCTGTCGATCTCCGAGGCGGTGTTGGCCGCCCGGCTCCGGTTGCTCGTCGACGCGGGGGTGCTCAGCCGCGTGCCCTACCGCGACGAGCACCGCACCCGCGAGGAATACCGACTGACCGAGGCAGGCCTGGCGTTGTGGCAGGTGCTGGTCGCCATCTGGGCCTGGGAGGTGGCGTGGGTCCCAGGACGCACCGAGCAACTGCCCGCGCTGGTGCACACCGTCTGCGGTCAGTCGTGCCGACCGCTGCTGGGCTGTGCCGCCTGCGGCACGCGCGACGTACGGGCGCGCGAGACCACCCTTCTGCGGGCGCCCGGACGTAGTCTGGCCGATGCCAGCCCCCCACGCCGCTTTCGCCGCAGTGGCTGGGAGGCGGTCGCCGACCGGCCCGAGCTGTTCTTCCCCGAGACGATGGCGATCCTCGGGGACCGCTGGGCGAGCGCGCTGATGGCCGCGGCCTTCCTCGGGGTGCGCCGCTTCCGGGACCTCGAACGGGAGTTGGGCATCGGGCCGAGCATGCTCAGCGCCCGGCTGGGCGAACTGGTCGAACGCGGGGTGCTCGACCGCGTCGAACTGCCGGACTCGCAGGCGGTCGAGTACCGCCTGACCGGCAAGGGCCGGGAGTTCTTCCCCGTCGTGAGCCTGATCGTGGACTGGGGCCAACGGTTCCTGCCGGCCGCACCGAGCACCCTGAGCATCGCGCACCCGGCCTGCGGCCAGCCCTTCGTCCCCTGCCTGACCTGTGAGGCCTGCGGTGGCGTGCTCCACCGTCGCGAGGTGCGCTTCGCCCCGATCCTCGCTCCGAGCCAGTGATCCGTCACGGAGTCGGCGTTCCGGCTGGCTGAACTCGCGCTTGAGCGAGTGGTCGCGTAGCGCATACCCTCGGGTCGGTCGAGCCCTTGACCACCACTCGCTCGGTCAGGTTCCGGCCGTCACCGCCGCGCGATGCTCGGCCAACACCCGCAGGGTGTGCTCGCCGGCCGGGTCGTCGTCGGTGGCGCTGGGCACCAGCACGACCTCCTGTGCGCCGGCCGCGGCATAGGCCTCGAGCCGGGCGACCACGCCTGCCAGATCACCGACCGCACCCACCGCCTCGACCATGGTGTCGGGGACCGCGGCGAGCAGTTCGCGGGGATGCGCGCCGGCTGCGGCCAGCGCCACCGGGTGCTCGAAGCCGGCCGCGGCGAACAGCTGCGCGTAGCCGGGAGCCCCCAGGTAGGCGACCAGGGCGGCGCGCAACTGCGCATAGGCGTCCGGGGTCGGGTCGATGGCGATCGGCACCCACACGGCCAGGGCCACCGGGGCACGACCGGCCTCCGCGGCGGCGACGGTGCGGGCTTCGGCCAGCTCGGCGAGCGCGTCGACGGTGACGAGGTTGGCGACCATCCGCTCGCCTTCCTCAGCGGCGACCTGCACTGCCCGCGGTCCGAACGCCGCGATGGTCAGCGGCCCGCCGGGCGGGTCCAGCCGCAGTCGGAAGCCGCTGGTGCGCAGAACCTGCCCGTCGAGCTCGGCGCGCCGTCCAGCCATGAGCTCCCGGCAGGCCCGCGCCGACTCGCGCAGGGTCTGCGCTGCGCGTGCCGGCGAGCGCCCGTGCCACTGCCCGACCACTGTCGGCGAGGAGGTACCCAGCGCCACCGCCACCGGCCGGCCGGTGAGGTCCGCAACCGACGCCGCGCCCATGGCGATGCCGACGGGGCTTCGCACCGCCACCGCCAGCGGCCCGAGGCACAGTGGGATGCGACGGGTCACCCCGGCCACCGCGGTGCCCAGCGCCATCGCGTCGTAGGTCGCCATCTCGCCGACCCACAACTCGTCGTAGCCGGCGTCGTCCGCGATCTCTGCGGTGGTCATGACCTCCCGGGCGGGACGGTCCAGCCACAGGCCGAGTGCCACCGACAGCCTCACGCGACGCTCCTCATGCCACCGACCCACCATGCGACCAACGCGATCCTGCTCATGCCACCCGCTCCACCAACACGGCGGCGCCCGACCCGGCCGCGCCGCTGACCGCCGCCACCCCGTGACGTGCCTCGCGGCGGTGGAGTTCGTCGACCAGACCGATCAACAGGATCGCGCCGGTCGCCCCGAAGGCGTGGCCCATGGCGATCGTGCCGCCGTTGGGGTTGAGGCGGTCGTCGTCGAGGCCCAGGTCGCGCTGTAGCTTCACGCACAGCGCGGAGAATGCCTCGGCGAACTCCACGACGTCGAGGTCGCGGGCATCGAGCCCCGCCCGGCCCAGCGCCACCTCGATGGCGTCCTGGCCGGCCAGCAGCATCCGCACCGGGTCACAGCCTGCCGACGCGCCCCCGAGTAGCCGGGCACGCGGGTTGAGTCCGAGGCGCTCCGCCGCGGCAGGACTGGTCAGCAGCGTCATGGCCGCACCGTCGGCGACCGACGGCGAGGTCCCACGGGTGTGCCGGTGCTCGATGGCCGCCAGCCCCTCGACGCGGGCGAGTGCGATCGCGTCCTGCCCGCTGGCGCCGAGCTCGGCGAAGGCCGGCGGCAGAGCCGCCAGTGCCTCGGCGGTGACGCCCTCGCGCACGTGCTCGTCGCGATCGATGTTCGCCCCTTCAGGTACCAGCAACGAGCGGGCGTGATCGCCACGCTGCCAAGCGGCGGCAGCCCGCTGCTGAGTACGCGCCCCGTAGGCGTCGAGTACGTCGCGGTCATAGCCGAGTTCGGTGGCGACCAGGTCCGCGGCGATACCCATGTGCACCGACCCGACGTCACGCACCACCTCGGCGTCAGCCCACAGCGGACCACGATCCGAGAACATCGGCACCCGCGACACCGACTCCACGCCACCGGCGAGCACCACCTCGGCCTGGCCTGACACGATCAGCCCCGCGCCGATCGCGACCGCGTCCAGCCCCGAGGAGCAGAACCGATTGACGCTGATGCCCGGAACCTGTTCGGGAAGCCCGGCGCTGAGCACGGCGGTCCGGGCGAGATTGGCGCCCTGCTCGCCGACCTGGCTGGCGCAGCCGAGCACCACCTCGTCGACCTCGGCAGGGTCGAGCCCGGCGCGATCGAGCACGCCGGTGATGGTCTGCTCGACCAGGCTCAGTGGGGGGATGGCGGCAAGCCCGCCGTCGGGCTTGGCCTTGCCGCGGGGGGTGCGCACCCCTTCGATCAGCACGGCACGCTCAGCGGTGGACAGCGGGGACATGTCAGGCTCCCACGACGAAGGCGGCGGCGGTGGTGCACGACCCGCCGATGTTGAGCGTCAGCGCCTGGCGGGCGCCCTCGACCTGCATGGCGCCGGCCCGGCCAGTGACCTGTCGGCTGGCGTCGAGCAGCATCCGAACGCCAGTGGCGCCGACCGGATGCCCGGCTCCGATCAGACCGCCCGACGGGTTGACCGGCAGGTCACCGTCGAAGGCGATCAGGCCCTGCTCGATGACCTTGTAGGCCTCGCCGGGGGCGGCGAGCCCGAGGTGCTCGAGCGCGACGTATTCGGTGATCGAGAAGCAGTCGTGCAGTTCGATGACGTCGAGGCTTTGCACGTGGTCGACCGCGGCGCGGTCCAGCGCGTCACGCACCGCGCGGCGCACCTGCGGGAAGACGTACCCATACGGGTCGGGTCGCTCCAGCTTGGCCTTGAGCTCCAGACGGTCGGTGCGCAGCCCGAAACCCTCGATGACCGCGACCTCGTCGAGGCTGCGGCCCCGGGCGCTGGCCCAGCGGATCGCGGCTGACTCGGTGGCCAGCACCACCGCCGCCGCCCCGTCGGTGATGCGCCCACAGTCGGTGCGGCGCAGCGGGCCCTCCACCACCGGGTTGGCCTCGTCGTCCTCGCCGAAAGCCCCGGAGGCAAACTGCCAGTCACGGGCCTGGGCCAGGGGGTTGCGCCGGGCGTTGGCGTGGTTGGTCTCGGCGATGGCGCCGAGGTGGGCGTGGTCGAGGCCGAAGTGTTCGGCGTAGTAGGTGGCGAGTTCCCCGAACAGGGCGGGCCACACGAACTCGGCGTCGGTGGCCTCGCGCCCGACCCACGCGGCCGAGCCGAGGTTATCGGCGGCCTGGCTGGCACTGACCCCACGCATCACCTCCACGCCAGTGACCAACGCGATGTCGTGGTGGCCGGCCTCGAGTTCGGCGATGGCGGCGAGCACCGCGATGCTGCCCGACGCGCAGGCGGCCTCGTGGCGGGAGATCGGCAGGCCGGCGAGCTCGGGCACCGCCGAGGCGAGCACCCCGCCAAGGTGGGCCTGTCCCGCGAACAGTTCGCCAGCAAGGTTGCCGATGTGCGCGACGTCGACCTCGCCGGCGGTGACCTCGGCGTCCTGCAGCGCGCCGATGCTGGCGGCGGCAAGCAGGTCAGCCAGGCCCTGGGTGGAGGTGTCGAAGCGGCGAGCGAAGTCAGTCTGGGCGCCGCCGAGGATCCGGACGGTCATGGGAGACTCCTCGCAGGATGGCGGGCGGGTGCGGGGGTGCGGCGGCGGCTCCGGGGTCGCCGCAGTGGGCTCTCAGGCGTCGGCGGGAGGGGCCGCAGCCGGCTCGCGGACCTGCACGATGCCAAAACGCCCCGCGATGAACGCCTCGTCGGTGAGGCAGGCGCTGCCCGCCGGGTTGAGCCCGGTGACGTGGTAGTCGCTGTAGGCGGCGGCGAAGTTCAGCGGCATGGGGCCGGTCAGGTTCACGCTCAGCGACGCGCCGGCATCCACGAACGCGTCGGTGGCGCGCTGCTGGTAGTCGGAGTCGGTGGTGTACAAGTGCGAGGCGATGCTGCCCTTGGCGGCCACGTCGGTGATCGCCTGGCTGAGCGTGTCGTCGGCGTCCGCGCAGCGCACCGCGAACGAGATTGGTCCGAAGCGTTCCTCGCCGAACAGCTCGCGCTCGGCCGGGGTCACTGCCAGCATTGCGGGGGTGAGCGTGCGCGCGCCCGCGAAGGCCGGGTGGGGGTAGCGGCCAGCGGGACGTACCACCTCGACGTTTCGGCCTTCGGCGGCCAGCCGCTCGCCGGCGGCCTGCCAGCACTCGACCTCGGCGACCGTGGCCGGGGACTGCACCGCGCCGAGCACGCCGGCCGCGCGCTTGGGGGTGAGCGCAACCGCATCCACCGCGTTGCGCAAGCTGGCCAGCACCTCGTCGACGGGCACGCGCCCGTCGGGGGTGTCGATGCCGTCGGCGGGCAGGTACAGGTTCTGCAC
>SLLJ01000295.1 GCA_007134165.1 Nitriliruptoraceae bacterium
AGCGGCGGTGGAGCGGCAAGACGGCGGCGGAGCGGGGCGGCGGCGGAGCGGGGCGGCCGCAGGTCACGGCCGCGGCACGTGCTCGTAACTGCGCAGCCGCCGGTCGAGGTGGTGCTCGACGAACGCCCGCGCGTAGGCCGCCGCGGTGCGCCGCGCGACCGGGTGCTCCCGTGCCAGGCGCGGCAGTGAGGCCCACTCGCCGATGGCCGCCAACTGCGCCAGCGACGCCACCACCTCGGGGTCGACCGCGCGGGTGCCGGCCGGCGCACAGTCCGGGCACAGCGCCCCGCCGGCCCGGACCGAGAGGAAGACGTGCGGGCCGGGTGCCTGGCAGGCGGCACAAACCGCGGCAGTCGCCGGGAACCCGACCAGGCCCGCCAGTCTCAGCAGGTAGGCGTCGACGAACACCGAGGGGTCGTCGGGGCCGGCGGCCAGCGCTCCCAGCCCCGCCAGCAGTAGCTCGAGCACCTCAGGCTCGGCTTCGCCCTCCTGGACCACCTGGTCGGCCAGCTCAACCATCACCGCCGCTGCCGCCGAGCGGGCGTAGTCGGCCCGCACCTCGGCGTGGGCCGTGAGCAGCTCAGCCTGGGTCACGACATCGAGGTTGCGCCCCTCGTGCAGTTGCAGGTCAACCAGGCTGTAGGCCTCGAGCCGGCCGCCGAAGCGGCTACCGGGACGCCGTACCCCCTTCGCCACCGCGCGCACCTTGCCCCGGCCGCGGGTCAGCAGGTGCACGATGCGGTCGGTCTCGCCGAGCCGGTAGGTGCGCAGCACGACGCCCTGATCGCGGTAGCTGGGCATCGATGGAATCCTGCACGCGGGGGCACCTACGCGTGTTGTACCCCACCGCACGCTTCGAGCGGTGGACCACGCAACCCGACAGTTCGGACGGTCCCCAACTGCCCTGAGCGGCCTTTGCGCACTAGATTCGTCAACTGGACGCCCCACGAACCGGCGATCGCCGACCGCACGGTCACCGCCACCGAGACCCAAGGACCCCACCGTGACCTTCACCCGCCAGCGGGTCAGTATCCAGCAGGTCAGCCCGCAGGTCGCGGCCGGTCGCTACCCGGCGCGAGCCGTGGCCGGCCGACCCGTGAAGGTGGCGGCCGACATCGTGTGCGACTCCCACGACGTGCTGGCGGCCGTGGCGCGCTGGCGCCCCGAGGGCGACAAGCGCTGGCGCGAGGCACCGATGGTCCACGACGTCAACGACCGCTGGATCGCCTCGTTCGTCCCGCCGGAGCCGGGCCGCTACCGCTACACGGTGCACGGGTGGGTCGATCACGTCGCGACCTGGCGCCGTGACCTGGCCAAGCGTGCGGCCGCCGACAGCGTGGAGCCCATCGACCTCGAGACCGGCTCGCAGCTGCTGCTCGGGCTCGCCGAGCGGTGCCGGGGCGCGACCCGCCGGCGGCTCGAGGAGCACGCCACCGCCCTGCGCGATGCGCAGTTGCCGTTGGCGACCCGCATCGATGCCGGGTTGTCCGAAGAACTCGCCGACCTCGCCCGCGAAGCCGACCCCCGCCTGCACCGGGTGGCCTACCAACGCGCTCTGGAACTGCGGGTGGACCGTGAGCGAGCGGCCACCTCGGCATGGTACGAGCTGTTCCCGCGTTCCACGGCCAGCGAGCCCGGCCGGCACGGGACCCTCCGCGACGTCATCAACCGGCTCGACCACGTGCAGTCGATGGGCTTCGACGTGCTCTACCTGCCGCCGATCCACCCGATCGGGGTCAGCCACCGCAAGGGGCGCAACAACACCACCGAGGCCGAGCCCGGCGACCCCGGCTCCCCGTGGGCGATCGGCTCGGCGGAAGGCGGGCACAAGAGCATCCACCCCGAGCTCGGCACCATGAGCGATTTCCGGGCCCTGATGGCTGCGTGCGCCGACCACCGGCTCGAGCTCGCGATGGACATCGCCTTCCAGTGCTCCCCCGACCACCCCTACGTCTCCGAGCACCCCGAGTGGTTCAAGCGCCGACCCGACGGCAGCATTCAGTACGCCGAGAACCCGCCCAAGAAGTACCAGGACATCTACCCCTTCGACTTCGAGACCTCGGATCCCGAAGGCCTGTGGACCGAACTCAAGAGCATCTTCGAGTTCTGGATCGACGAGGGTGTGCGCATCTTCCGGGTCGACAACCCGCACACCAAGGCCTACCCGTTCTGGGAGTGGTGCATCGACGACCTCACGGCGAAGCATCCCGACCTGATCTTCCTCGCCGAGGCGTTCACCCGGCCCAAGGTGATGCAGGAACTCGCGATGCGCGGCTTCAACCAGTCCTACACCTACTTCACCTGGCGCCGACACAAATGGGAGATCGAGGAGTACTACACCGAGCTTTTCCAAACGCCGGTGATCGACTACCTGCGGCCCAACTCCTGGCCCAACACGCCCGACATCCTCACCGACCAACTGCAGCACGGTGGCCGTCCGATGTACGTCCAACGGCTCGTGCTCGCCGCGACCCTGACCGCCAACTACGGGATGTACGGCCCGGCCTTCGAGCTGATGTGGTCGCAGGCACGTCCCGGCGCCGAGGAGTACCTCGACAACGAGAAGTACGAGATCAAGACCTGGGACGTCGACCAGCCCCACTCGTTGCGAGAGGTGATCGCGCTGGTCAACCGCATCCGCCGCAACCACGCAGCACTCCGGCAGGACGCCACGCTGCGCTTCCACCCCATCGACAACGACCAACTGCTGGTCTACTCCAAGACCCACGGCGACGACGTGATCCTGGTCGTGATCAACCTGGATCCCAACTGGACGCAGAGCGGGTTCACGTGGCTGGACCTCGAGGAGCTCGGCGTGCCCGAGGACACCGAGTTCCAGGTCCGCGACCTGTTCGGCGGCGGCACCTTCCTGTGGAACTCCCGGCGCAACTACGTGGAGATCGATCCGCACATCACTCCGGCGCACATCTTCCAGGTGCTGCCCCGGCACCGTACCGAGCACGACTTCGACGCCTACCGCTGAGCCATTCCACCCCGCGACGACGACCAGGAGCGCCGATGAGCCCGGAGGACCAGCACGACGACCCCGAGTGGTTCCGCGACGCGGTGATCTACGAACTGCACGTACGTGCGTTCCACGACTCCAACGCCGATGGCATCGGGGATTTCGCCGGGCTGACCGAGAAGCTCGACTACCTGCAGGACCTCGGTGTCACCGCGCTGTGGCTGCTGCCCTTCTACCCCTCCCCGCTGCGTGACGACGGTTACGACATCGCCGACTACACCGCGATCAACCGCGACTACGGCACGATGCGTCAGTTCAAGCGCTTCGTCAAGGAGGCGCATGCACGCGGGCTGAAGGTGATCACCGAGCTGGTCATCAACCACACCTCCGACCAGCATGCCTGGTTCCAGCGGGCCATCCGTGCCCCCAAGGGCAGCCCGGAGCGCGACTTCTACGTCTGGAGTGACGACCCCGACAAGTGGGGCGAGGTCCGCATCATCTTCGAGGACTTCGAAACCTCCAACTGGCAGTGGCACGGCGACGCCCAGCAGTACTACTGGCACCGGTTCTTCCACCACCAGCCCGACCTCAACTTCGACTCGCCCGAAGTCCGCCAGGCGGTCAAGGACGTGCTCGACTTCTGGGTCGAACTCGGGGTGGACGGCCTGCGACTGGATGCGATCCCCTACCTGTTCGTGCGGGACGGAACCAACGGCGAGAACCTGCCCGAGACCCACGAGTTCCTCAAGGAACTGCGCAGCCACCTCGACCGCCACGACAACCGGATGTTCCTGGCCGAAGCCAACCAGTGGCCCGAGGACGCCGCCGCCTACTTCGGTGACGGCGACGAGTGCCACATGAACTTCCACTTCCCGCTGATGCCACGGCTGTTCATGGCGGTCGCACAGGAGGACCGCTTCCCGATCGTCGACATCCTCCAGCAGACCCCCGATGCCCCGCCCGGTGCGCAGTGGGGCATCTTCCTGCGCAACCACGACGAGCTGACCCTCGAGATGGTCACCGACGAGGAACGCGACTACATGTACCGGGCCTATGCCCGTGACCAGCACATGCGCGTCAACCTCGGCATCCGCCGCCGGCTGGCCCCGCTGCTCGGCAACGACCGGCGGCTCATCGAGCTGATGAACTCCCTGCTGTTCAGCCTGCCGGGCACCCCGATCCTGTACTACGGCGACGAGATCGGCATGGGCGACAACGTCTACCTCGGCGACCGCAACGGGGTGCGCACCCCGATGCAGTGGTCCCCCGACCGCAACGCCGGCTTCTCGCGGACCAATCCGCAGCAGCTGTACCTGCCCACGATCATCGACCCCGAGTACCACTTCGAGTCGGTCAACGTCGAGGCCCAGCAGAACAACCCGCGCAGCCTGCTGTGGTGGATGAAACGCATGATCGCCCTGCGGCGACGCAACCGGGTGTTCGGACGGGGTGACCTCCAAATGCTCACGCCCGACAACCCCAAGGTGCTCGCTTTCGTGCGCACCTACGATCCACCCGAGGGCGGGCGCACCGAGCAGGTGCTGGTCGTCGCCAACCTGTCGCGGTACGCGCAGGCGACCGAACTCGACCTCGACGTGTACGCCGGGCTGCACCCCACCGAGATGCTCGGGCGCACCACCTTCCCGCCGATCACCGAGCAGCCCTACCTGCTGACGCTCGGCCCCTACCAGTACCTGTGGTTCAGCCTCGAGCGCGAACACGACCGGATGTCGTTGTCCAAGCTGCCCGAGTTCGCTCAGGAGGCGCCGGTGGCTACCGAGATCGATCTTCCCACCGTCACCGTGTCGGGCCAGTGGACGGCGCTGCTACGCGGTCGCGGCCGCCAGCGGCTCGAGGCCATCCTGCCCGACGTGCTGCAGCGTCAGCGCTGGTTCGGCGGCAAGTCCCGTGCGGTGCGCGACGTGAAGGTCGCGGACGTCGTTGGGATCGGCAAGAAGGACCGGCCGGCCTTCCACGTGCTGGTCGCGCACGTCGACTATGTCGATGGCGAACCCGAGGACTACGTGCTGCCGGTGGCCTTCGCCGAGGGCGAGGAGGCCGGACGGCTGCTGGCGGTCTCACCACGGGCGGTGCTGGCCACGGTCAAGGGTCAAGGCTCCCGTGGACAGTCCGGGGTGCTCATCGACGCGCTGAGCGATCCGGAGTCGGCCAGCCTGCTGATGGAGAGCATCGCCCGCAACCGGCGCCACGACGGGGAGCAGGGCGCGCTGGTGGGCACCCGCTTCGGCGGGTTCGGCAGCCGCAGCGAGGCCACCCGCCACGACCCTCAGCCGCTGCGCGCCGAGCAGTCCAACACCTCGATCCTGTTCGGAAACCATTCGCTCATGAAGGTGCTGCGCCGACTCGAGCCGGGACAGAGCCCCGACGTGGAGATCGGCGCGTTCCTCAACGACTTCGTGCACGTTCCCGAGGTCCTCGGCGCGATCGACGTGCACCCCGACGACGGCAGCGCCCCGCGCACGCTCGCGATGCTGACCCGCTACGTGCCCAACGAAGGTGACGCCTGGAGCTACACCCTCGACGAACTCGGCCGATTCGCGGAGCGGGTCGTGTCCGAGGTCCACGACCATCGGCCCTCGCCCCCGGTGCGCGACCATCCGCTGCGGGTCGCCGGCGGCGGAGTGCCCGAGGTCGTGCACGAGACGGCTGGCCCGTTCCTGGCCTCCCTCGAACTGCTGGGTCGGCGCACCGCAGAACTGCACGTGGCGCTGTCCGCCGACGACGCCGACCCCGACTTCCGGCCCGAGCCGATGACCCGCCTCTACCAGCGCAGCCTGTACCAGTCGATCCGCAACTCGGTGCGCATCGGGCTGCGCTCGGCGCGCAAGAACGCCTCGAGCGTGCCCGACCCCACCAGCGCCGCACAGATCGTGGCGCTGGCCGATCGGGAGGAGGAGATCCTGGCCTGGGTTCGGACGCTGTCGGACACCCCGATGGACGCCACCCGGATCCGCACCCACGGGGACCTCCACCTCGGCCAGGTGCTGTTCACCGGCCGCGACTTCGTGATCATCGACTTCGAGGGTGAGCCCGCCCGGCCGCTGGGCGAGCGCCGACTCAAGCGCTCACCGCTGCGCGACGTCGCCGGGATGCTGCGCTCGCTGCAGTACGCCACGGCCTCGACCCTGCGTGACCAGATCGAGCGGGGGCTGGTCACCGTCGACCAGCCCAACCACGCCGCGCTGACCGCCTGGCTGGACTGGTGGCTCGACTGGGCCGGTGTGGCGGTGCTGGCCGGCTACCTCGAGGTGGCCCGGGGCCGGGCGTTCCTGCCCGAGGATCCCGCCCACGCCCGCATCCTGCTCGACGCCTTCCTGGTGGAGAAGGCGGTCTACGAACTCGGCTATGAGATGAACAACCGACCCACCTGGGTCTCGATCCCGCTGGACGGGATCACGCAGGTGCTCGACGCCCACGAGAGGTGACGACGATGACCACGCCCGACCCGACCACGACCAGCCCGCAGCCCCCGGCCGTCGACGCGGCCGATTCCCCGTGGCTGACCGATGACGACGTCTACCTGTTCGCCGAAGGGTCCCACCTGCGACTTTGGCGCAAGCTCGGTGCGCATCAGATCACGCACGACGGGGCGGAGGGCTGCCACGTGGCGGTGTGGGCCCCCAACGCCCGGTCGGTGTCCCTGGTGGGTGACGTCAACCATTGGGATGGCGGCGCCAACCCGCTCAGCCCCCGTGGGGCCTCGGGCGTGTGGGAGGGCTTCGTGCCCGGCATGGTGCACGGCCACGCCTACAAGTTCCGGGTGGCCGGCGCCGACGGCGTGACCCGGGACAAGGCCGACCCGTTCGCGGTGCACACCGAGACCCCGCCACGCACCGCCTCCAAGGTGTGGCACCCCTACCACCAGTGGGCCGACGACGAGTGGATGGCGACCCGCGGTGAGCGCCAGCAGCTCGACCAGCCCATGGCGATCTACGAGGTCCATCTGGGTTCCTGGCAGCGCATCACCCAGGACGGCCAGCCGCGGCCGATGACCTACCACGAGCTCGCTGAGCGCCTGGTCGGTCACGTGCAGGCGATGGGCTTCACCCACGTGGAGTTCCTGCCGGTCATGGAGCACCCCTTCTACGGCTCGTGGGGCTATCAGTCCACCGGCTTCTTCGCCCCGAGCAGCCGCTTCGGCACCCCCCAGGACCTCAAGCACCTGATCGACACCCTGCACCAGGCCGGCATCGGCGTGATCCTGGACTGGGTCCCCTCCCACTTCCCGACCGACGACTGGGCGCTTGGCGACTTCGACGGCACCCACTTGTTCGAGCACGCCGACCCCCGCCAGGGCTTCCACCCCGACTGGCGGAGCTACATCTTCAACTACGGCCGCGACGAGGTGCGCAGCTTCCTGCTGTCCTCGGCGATGTACTGGCTCGAGGAGTTCCACATCGACGGCCTGCGAGTGGACGCGGTGGCCTCCATGCTCTACCTCGACTACTCCCGCGAGCAGGGTGAGTGGATCCCCAACCAGTGGGGCGGCAACGAGAACATCGAGGCGATCGAGTTCCTGCGCCGGTTCAACACCGAGGTCTTCCAGCGCTTCCCCGACGTGCAGACCTTCGCCGAGGAGTCGACCTCCTGGCCGATGGTCTCGCGCCCGACCTACGTCGGGGGCTTGGGCTTCGGGCTCAAGTGGGACATGGGCTGGATGCACGACACCCTCGAGGTCTTCCAGCGCGACCCGGTGCACCGCAAGTACCACCACGACCAGCTCACCTTCCGGGCGATGTATGGCTACACCGAGAACTTCTGCCTGCCGCTGTCGCACGACGAGGTGGTGCACGGCAAGGGCTCGCTGCTGTCCAAGATGCCCGGAGATGCCTGGCAGAAGTTCGCCAACCTGCGCGCCCTGTACGCCTACCAGTTCACGACCCCCGGCAAGAAGCTGCTGTTCATGGGTGGGGAGTTCGGGCAGTGGCGGGAGTGGGCGCATGAGCTGTCGCTGGACTGGCACCTGTTCGATGACGACCCGCTCCACGGTCAGCTGCTGACCTGTCTCGGCGACCTCGCCCGCCTCTACCGCGATCAGCCGGCCCTGCACGAGGGCGACTGCGAGCCGTTCGGCTTCGAATGGGTCGACTGCACCGACTGGCAGGCCTCGGTGCTGTCCTACGTGCGCCGTGCCCGGGACGGGCGCGAAGTGCTCGTGGTCGCCAACCTCACCCCGGTGGTTCGCGACAACTACCGCGTCGGGGTGTCGCAGGGCGGGTGGTGGCGCGAGGCGCTGAACACCGATGCCACCGAGTACGGCGGCTCGGGGGTGGGCAACTGCGGCGGCGTCGAGGCCCTGCCGCACCCCTCGCACGGTCGCAACCACTCGATCGTGCTGACCCTGCCGCCGATGGCGGTGGAGATCCTGGTGCCCGACACCCAGTGACCCGACGCCCGGGCCGCAGGTCGTGACCTATGCTGCCCGGCGCCCCTTGGGGCGCACGCCAGCACCGACACGAGCGGGGAAGCACACGTGGACCGCTACATCTGCCTGCACGGGCACTTCTACCAGCCTCCCCGTGAGAATCCATGGCTCGAGCTCGTCGAGCAGCAGGACGGGGCCTACCCGTACCACGACTGGAACGAGCGCATCACCGCCGAGTGCTACGCCCCCAACGCCCGGGCCCGCATCCTCGACCATCAGGGTCGCATCACCCGGCTGGTCAACAACTACGCCCGGCTCAGCTTCAACGTCGGCCCGACCCTGCTGGCGTGGCTGGAGACCGCCTCACCCGACACCTACGCGGCGATCCTGGACGCGGACCGTCGCAGCCAGAAGCGTTTCGATGGTCACGGCTCGGCGATGGCGCAGGTCTACAACCACGCGATCATGCCGCTGGCTTCGGTGCGCGACCGTCGCACCCAGGTGGGGTGGGGCATCGCCGATTTCCGCCGCCGATTCGGCCGGGACCCCGAGGGCATGTGGTTGGCCGAGACCGCGGTCGACGACGACACCCTCGACCTGCTCGCCGAGCACGGCATCACCTTCAC
>SLLJ01000502.1 GCA_007134165.1 Nitriliruptoraceae bacterium
AGCGCAACTTCGAGCAGTGGACGGCGACCCCCGTGATCGAGGACGGCGTGTTCCCCTTCGTGGACGCGGGGACCGCGCTTGGCACCGGGACGGTGGCCAGCGCCCCCGTGGTCCTGGCGGCGGCCGGCGACGGCAGCATCCTGCACGGTCCGCCGAAGTGGCACCCGGACCTGCTGGCCATCGTGCTCGTGCTCTTCGGCGCCGCGGTCGCGCTGGCCTGGCGGTTGTACGGCCGGGGGCTCCCCCGTCCCGACCCGACCTCCGAGATGGGGGCGTTCTCGCGGGTGCTGGAGAACAAGTACTACTTCGACGAGGCCGGCTACCGCTTCGTGGTGGTGCCGGTCCGTGACCACCTGTCGCGGTGGGCCACGTGGAGTTCCAACGTGGTCATCGACGGGATCGTGGCCGGGACCGGCCGAGCGGTACGCCGCCTCGCCGAGTCGACCTACCGCGTGGTCGACCAGCGGGTGATCGACGGCGGTGTCAACGGCGCGGCGCTGAGCGCCGCCTGGTGGAGCGAACGGCTCAAGCGGATGCAGACCGGTGACGTGCAGCGCTACCTCGGCGCACTCGTGGCCGGGACGATCGTGCTGGTGCTGGCCATCGTGGCCGCCAGCGGCAACTAGGAGACGACTGATGGACCCTGCAAGCGCTGGGTGGGCGCTGACGGTTGCGCTGTTCCTGCCCCTTCTCGGGGCCGGGATCCTCACGATGATGCCCGCACGTCTGGATCGCGAGATCCGCCTGGCGGCGGTCGGGATCACGGCGGTGTCCTTCGCCCTGGTCTCCCTGATCGCGCTCGGATTCGACTACGGCGACAGCGGTCGGCTGCAGTTCACCACCGACGTGGGCTGGATCAGCGCCATCGACGCGCGGTACTCGATCGGGATCGACGGCATCAGCCTGCCGCTGTTCTTCCTGACCTACCTGCTGACGTTGCTGTGCGCGATCTACACGACCAGGATCTTGCCATCGCCCGGCAAGCCCAAGGCGTTCCTGTCGCTGATGCTGATGCTGCAGACCGGGATGGCCGGCACCTTCGTCGCCTTCGACCTGATCCTGTTCTTCATCTTCTGGGAGCTGGTGCTCGTCCCGATGTTCTTCATGATCGGGATGTGGGGTGGGCCCCGCCGGGACTACGCCAGCGTGAAGTTCTTCCTCTACACGCTGTTCGGCTCGGTGTTCATGCTGGTCGCCTTCCTCGCGATCTACTTCCAGGCCGGCGCCACGACCTGGAACATCCAGGAGCTGTCGGCGATGGCGCCCTTCGGCAGCGCGACCTTCCAGACCTGGGCGTTCCTGGGCATCTTCCTCGGCTTCGCCATCAAGGTGCCGATGTGGCCGTTCCACACCTGGCTGCCCGATGCCCACACCGAGGCGCCGACCGTCGGCTCCGTGCTGCTGGCCGGGGTGCTGCTGAAGATGGGGACCTACGGGTTCGTGCGCATCGCGCTGCCGATCCTTCCCGAGGGTGCGGTGCGCTTCGCACCGCTGATCGGGGTGCTCGCGGTCATCGGCATCGTGTACGGCGCGCTGTGCTGCCTGGCACAGACCGACATCAAGCGGCTCATCGCCTTCTCCTCGGTCGGTCACATGGGCTTCGTCATGCTCGGGATCGCCGCGATGAACGAGGCCGGCATCCAGGCGGCCCTGTTCGGGAACATCGCCCATGGCGTGATCACCGGCATGCTGTTCTTCCTCGCCGGATCTCTGCACGAGCGGTTCCACACCCGCGAGTTCGGTGAGCTCGGCGGAGGCCTGCTCATCAAGCTGCCGCGCTACGGGGTCCTGCTCACCTACGTGGCGGTGGCCTCGCTCGGTCTGCCCGGCCTGGCCGGGTTCTGGGGGGAGTTCGCCGCGATGTGGGCGGCGATCAGTCCCGGTGCCGGGCTCATGGCCAGCTACGAGGGGCTGTACCTGACCCTGGTCATCTTCGCGGCGATCGGCACGGTCCTCACGGCCGGCTACTTCCTGTGGATGCTCCAGCGCGTCAACCTCGGACGTCCACTGCCGAAGTGGGCGGACGAGCCACTCGATGACGTGATGGCGATCGAGTGGGTGTCGTGGACCCCGCTGCTGCTGCTGATCCTCGCGCTCGGCATCTTCCCGCGCCTGGTCTTCGGGGTACAGGACGCCGCCGTGAGCCAGATCGTCGGGTTCCTAGGCGGCTGAGCGCCCGGTCCCGACCCCGGCCGACACGAACGGAACGCTGCGATGCCCATCGACTTCCTCGCGATCGCCCCCGAGATCGCGCTGACGGTCACCGCGCTGCTGGTGCTCGCCGCTGATCTCGCGCTGCGCGGTGACGCCAAGCAGCTGGTCAACCCGATCACCGCGCTGGGCACGGTGGTGGCGCTGGTGTTCACCGTCGTGCTGTGGGGCCAGGACCGTGTCACCTTCAACGGCATGTTCGTGGTCGACGACTACGCGGTGATCTTCAAGGTGCTGTTCCTGGGCACCCTGCTCGCGGTGCTCGGCATCAGCTGGCGGTTCTTCGCCGAGGGACGCTACTTCCAGGGCGAGTACTACTTCCTGCTGATCACCGCCTTCATCGGCATGCTGATCATGCCCTCGGCCCGCGATCTGCTGCTGCTGTTCGTCGCGCTCGAGACCGTCTCCATCCCCGCGTTCGTGATGGTCGGGCTGCGCAAGCGGGACCTGTACTCCTCCGAAGCCTCGATGAAGTTCTTCCTCGTCGGGGTGTTGTCCGTCGCGTTCATGCTGTTCGGCATGTCGATGGTCTACGGCTTCACCGGCACCACCGACCTGGCAGGGATCGCCGCCGCCATCGGCGCCGGACCTTCCCCCGATCCGCTGCTGCTGGCCAGCGTGCTGCTGGTGATCGTGGGCTTCGGCTTCAAGATCGCCGCGGTGCCGTTCCACTTCTGGGCGCCCGACACCTATGCCGGCGCGCCGATGCCGGTCGCGGCCATGCTCGCGGTGGCGTCCAAGGCGGCCGGGTTCGCCGGGATGATCGCGGTGGCCTTCATCGCGTTCGAGCCGTTGGCCGACGTGTGGGCGCCGCTGCTCGGGGTGCTCGCCATCCTGACGATGTCGATCGGCAACCTCATCGCGCTGCAGCAGCGCGACCTGATCCGGCTGCTGGCCTACTCCTCGATCGCGCAGGCCGGCTACATGCTCATCCCCTTCGGGCTCGCGCAGCCCGGCAACGTCGCGGTCAACGACGCAGCCGTGCAGGCCGTGCTCTTCTACCTGATCGCCTACGCGGTCATGAACGTCGGGGCGTTCGGGGTCGCCATCGCCGTCAACCGGCGCACGGGCCTGCGCTCGATCGGCGACTACAGCGGACTGGGGGAGCGCAACCCCCTGATGGCGGTCGCCATGACGGTCTTCCTGCTGTCGCTCGGTGGCGCGCCCCCGACCGTGGGCCTGTTCGCCAAGCTGGCCATCATCGAGGCCGTCACCGTCGAGGTGACCGGGTTCGGGCTGGTGCTCGCCACCTTCCTGGTGATCAACTCGGTCATCGCGTTCTCGTACTACCTCAAGGTCGTGCGCACGATGTGGATGGGCGCCGCGCCGGTCGATGCCCCGGTCCTGCAGCCCGGCTTCAACCTCTCGGCGGTGGTGGTGGTGCTGATGCTGGGCACCGTGCTGCTCGGGATCCTGCCGGGGCTCGTGTCGGACTTCTCGGCGCTGACCAGCGTGCAGGCCGCTCCGTAGCCGCCGGGCGCAGGGAGCCCCGACCTGCGTGGCTGCGGCGCAGACTGTTTGCGTCCCGGCGTCGTCGCCGCGGTGACCGTGCGCGACCCGTTGGTACCGTCGAGAAACGACCCATCTACGAGTCCGAGGGGCCCCACGACGATGACCAGGACGCTGCGCACCGCCATGCTGCTCGCCGGACTCTCCGGCCTGCTGCTGATGCTCGGCGCTCTGCTCGATGGCGGCACCGGTGGGCCCTGGCTGACCGTCATGCTGTTCGTCGCGTTGGCGATGAACTTCGGGTCGTACTGGTACTCGGACCGTCTGGCGCTGCGCATGGCCCGTGCCGTGCCTCTCGATCCGGCGCGCTTCGGGGAGGTGCACGCCATGGTGCGTGAACTGGCGGCCCGAGCAGGGCAGCCCGAACCTCGCCTGTACCGCGCCCCCTCCCCACAGCTCAACGCCTTCGCCACCGGGCGCAGCCCGCAGCACGCGGCCGTGTGTCTCAACGACGGCCTGCTGCGCGCGTTGGACCGTGACGAACTCGAAGGGGTCATCGCCCACGAATTGCAGCACGTCTACAACCGGGACATCCTCATCGGCTCGGTCGCGGCCACGATCGCCACGGCCATCAGCTACCTCGCGCTGATCCTGCGGTTCATCCCGTTGATGGGCAGCTCCGACCAGCGGGGAGCAAACCCGGTGGCGGCCCTCGCGGCCGCGATCCTCGCTCCGATCATCGCCTTGCTCCTCCAGGCCTCGATCACCCGGTCACGTGAGGCACACGCCGACCACACCGGCGCCGAACTCACCGGCAAGCCGCTCGCGTTGGCCCGGGCGCTGGGCAAGCTCGAGGCCGGAGGCCGGGACCCACGCCTCCAGCGTGCCGGGGGCACCCCGGCGGAGATGAACGCGGGGATGCAGCATCTGTTCATCGCGGCACCCTTCGGGGGTCGAGCAGCCAGCCGGTTGTTCGCCACCCACCCGCCGATCCCCGAGCGCATCGCGGCGCTCGAGCACCAGGCGCGCCAGATGGGCCAGCTGCCGCCCGACGAGCGCGCTCGTCACGCCGGAGGCGGCTGGCAGCGCTCGCAGGCGTAGGCCCACCGACCTGCGAGATCCCACCGACGTACCCGCGTGCCACATCGCCGGCAGTGTGTCTGGCCGTAGACGTAGGTGGCCTCCGCGCGAGTCACGCGTCCGCGTGGTAGGTCGAACTCGTTGCGCTCGACGGTGACGATGCGCCGCTCCCGCACCCCGCGCTTCATCCAGGTGCACAGCGTGTTCCACATCGCGTCGAAGCGTTCGCGCCCGACTTCGCGGGCCGGTAGCTCGGGATGTGCCCCGTGCACCAGCAGCACCTCGGCGCGGTAGACGTTGCCGACTCCGGCCATCACCCGCTGGTCGAGCAGCGCGCGGCCGATGGCCACCCGCCGTCGTTGCAGCGCCGCGTAGGCCCGATCGGGATCGGCGTCCGGACGCAGGGGATCGGGACCGAGCCGGGCGGTGAGTGCTTCCAGATCCCCGGGCTCGAGCAGTTCGCAGGCCGTGGCGCCGGTGAGGTCGATGGTGTGAGCGGCGTTCGCGACCCGGTAGCGCACGGTGTCGCGGGGTTCTGGCGGCGGGCCGCGGTGGTGGCGGACCCGGCCGAACAGTCCGAGGTGCACGTGCACGATCGGACCGTGCTCGTAGTGATGCAGCAGGTGTTTGCCGTAGGCGTCGGTCGAGGTCAGCACCGCGCCGTCGAGCATGGCGGCGCCGGCCGCGAAGCGGCCCTGTGGGGAGGAGACGGCAACCGGATGTCCGGCGAAGAATTGGGCGTGGTCCTTGGCCAGACGGTGGATCGTGTGCCCCTCGGGCATACCAGGCCTCAGTTCATCGGCTCGATCGGCTCCGGGGGTACTGCGGCGGCCTCCCGACGGATCCACCGGGTCAGCAGGACGATGAGCCCGACGAACACGGCCACGCCGGCGACGGTGAGCCACACCCCCCCTTCCTCGTAGGCGCGGCCGAGGGCGTAGCCGGCCCCCACGGCAATGCCGAACCCGGCGAGCGCCCCGATGAGGTCGGCGAGCAGGTAGCGGCGCGCCGGGACATCCGAAACGCCGGCAGCCGCGGCCAGCACGGTGGGCGGGAGCGCGGCGATGCGCCCGAGCACCGCGATGAACGGGCCGCGGTGCGCCAGCACCCGCTGGGCGATCTCGAGCTGGCGGGGTGGCAGGGCCCGCTGCAACCAGGCGGGACCCTCGCCGCGGCGCAGCGCCGGGCCATAGCTGCGCCCGACCGCGAAGAAGGCCCAGATCGCCACGATCATCAGCGGCACGTACGCGGCGAACAGCAGCGCGACCGACGGCTCGCCGAGCACGCGCAGCTGCCCGCCGCCGAGCAGCAGGAACTCCTTCTGCGGGCGCAGCAGCACCAGGAGCGGAACGCGGTTGGCGATGAGGAACGGGATCAGCGGCACGGCCAGCAGCGGGATGACATAGCGCAGGATCGCGACCGTCACCGCGGTCCGGCGCAGCCAGGGAGCCACGGGGGAGTCGCGGTCGGTGGAGCTCTCGGTCAGGGCGGTCACAAAGGCCTCGCTCGCCGTGTGGTGGACGTGGGCACAGCGCTGGGCAAGGTTCGGTGGTCGTCGGGTCCCGAGAGGAACCCGACCGCCCAGATGTGCGCTCGACGCACGACAAGCGAACGGAGATCGCGGGTGGCCACCCACGTCGCCGCCGCCGACACGGCTTCGAGCTACCTCCGTTGCGCCGTTGGACGGCGTACTGCTCCCCCACGCGCCGGAGGCCGAGGTCCGCTCGGCTGTTCGCGAGGGGCGCGTCTCCGGGGGGCCGCACGATGACGCTGACCTTGGCCCTCACCGGACTCGTCGTCCCGCTCGTGGTCGGTTCGCTGGGGTGCGCGTTCGAGCGGACAGCGTGGTCGCGGCCGTTGGCCGCAGTGCCACCTCGTGCCGGTCCGGCTCGGACGTTCAGCGGTAGTTGGTGAACCGCAGGGGCGCGTCGTGGTCCTTGGCGCGGACCATGGCCTGGATCTCCTGCAGGTCGTCGCGCTTCTTGCCGCTGACCCGGACCCGGTCACCCATGTTGGTGGGGGTGACCTTGAGCTTCGTGGCTTTGATGTCCTTGACCAACTGCTTGGCCAGGTCGCCGGGCATGCTGGTGATCAACTCCACGTCGATGCGGCTGCGTCCCCCCGAGACATCGCGCGGTTCCCCCACCTCGAGCGCCTTGAGCGACACCTTGCGCTTGACGCACTTGTCGCGCAGGACTTCGAGCGCGGCCCGGACCCGGTCCTCGGAGGCGGACTCGACCTGGATGCCGGTCTCGCCCGACCAGGCCACGAGGGTGTCGGTGTCGCGGAAGTCGAAGCGGGTGCGCACCTCCCGGGCGGCCTGGTTGATGGCGTTGTCGACCTCCTGGCGGTCCACGCCTGCCTCGATGTCGAAGCTCGCCTCGGCCACGTTGGTTCTCCTCGTCGCGACGCTGCTGCCCGGAGAGGCTACTGGTACGACGCTCCGGCCACGAATGGTTCGCTTGCCCGCCCGTGGCCGGCGCCCTATCCTCCCCGAGGCCCGTGCGACGGGTCAGCGGAGGGATTCCCGAGTGGCCAAAGGGGTCTGGCTGTAAACCAGATGGCTTCGCCTTCGCAGGTTCGAATCCTGCTCCCTCCACCAGGCGGCGTGCCAACACCGGGAACGAGACGAACGGACCTCTGGTTCGACGTCCCGAACCCGGGTGGCTACGCTGCCTCGGCCCGCCCTGGTAGCTCAGTCGGCAGAGCACATCCATGGTAAGGATGGGGTCCGCGGTTCGATTCCGCGCCAGGGCTCCGGGTCCCCGCGACGGGGACCCGACGCATGGCCCCGCGCGGCGGCGTAGCTCAGAGGTAGAGCAAGCGACTCATAATCGCTGTGTCGGTGGTTCGAGTCCACCCGCCGCTACGAGCAGTGACCGGAGCCGTCCCCGCCCGACCGGGCGGTGACTGGGTTCGGTCGACGACTATGCTCGGCCCGCGCGCGATCAGACCGTGCGTCACACCCATCCGACCACCGCACCGCCCCGAGACACACGACGCGGTCACCACGAGGAGCTTTCAGGGATGGCCAAGGAGAAGTTCGAGCGGACCAAGCCGCACATGAACATCGGGACGATCGGTCACGTCGATCATGGCAAGACGACGTTGACGGCGGCGATCACCTCGGTGCTGCACAAGCAGAATCCGAATGTGGCGTCGATGGAGTTCGATGCGATCGACAAGGCGCCCGAGGAGCGTGAGCGGGGGATCACGATCAATGTGGCGCATGTGGAGTATGAGACCGAGAACCGGCATTACGCGCATGTGGATGCGCCGGGTCACGCGGATTATGTGAAGAACATGATCACGGGTGCGGCGCAGATGGATGGGGCGATTCTGGTGGTTTCGGCGGCGGATGGGCCGATGCCTCAGACGCGTGAGCATGTGTTGTTGGCGCGGCAGGTCGGGGTTCCGAAGCTGATCGTGGCGTTGAACAAGGTCGACATGGTCGATGATGAGGAGCTGCTCGAGCTGGTGGAGCTCGAGGTGCGTGAGCTGCTCGAGTCCTATGAGTTCGCGGGAGATGATGCCCCGGTGGTGCGGGTGTCGGCGTTGCAGGCTTTGGAGGGTGAGGCTGCGGGGGAGGCGCAGGTGCTCGAGTTGATGGCTGCGGTGGATGAGTACTTCGAGCAGCCGGATCGGGATGTCGACATGGACTTCCTGATGCCGATCGAGGATGTGTTCTCGATCACGGGTCGGGGAACGGTGGTGACCGGTCGGATCGAGCAGGGGGTGGTCAAGGTCGGTGAGGAGGTGGAGATCGTCGGGTTGCATGACACCTTCAAGACCACGGTGACCGGGGTGGAGATGTTCCGCAAGCTGCTGGATCAGGGGCAGGCGGGCGACAATGTGGGGGTGCTGTTGCGGGGGACCAAGAAGGAGGAGGTGGAGCGGGGTCAGGTGCTGGCCAAGCCGGGGTCGATCCTGCCGCACACCAAGTTCACGGCGCAGGTGTATGTGCTGTCCAAGGAGGAGGGTGGGCGTCATACGCCGTTCTTCAACAACTATCGGCCGCAGTTCTACTTCCGGACCACGGATGTGACCGGGTCGGTGGAGTTGCCCGAGGGGGTGGAGATGGTGATGCCTGGCGACAACACCGAGATGTCGGTGGAGTTGATTCAGCCGATCGCGATGACCAAGGGGTTGAAGTTCGCGATCCGTGAGGGTGGCCGCACGGTGGGTGCGGGCAACGTCAACGAGATCCTCAAGTAACCCCGCCCGCATCCGGC
>SLLJ01000024.1 GCA_007134165.1 Nitriliruptoraceae bacterium
GCGAGGGCAGCGAGGTCGGCGACGCCGACGCCGCCGACCATGCCGGCAACGGACTCGGCGAGGCCCGGGCCGAGTGGGACGTGCTGCTCGAACTGGCCCGACGCGTCGACCCGCAGCGCGCCCACCTGCTCGGCTGCGAGACCGCGGCGGCGATCCGGGCCGAGATCGCCCGGGTCGTACCCGCCTACGCGGGCATCGAGCGGCTGGCCGCCACCGGCGATCAGGTGCAGTGGGGCGGCACGCGCCTGTGCGACGGCTGGCGCTTCCCGACCCCCGACGCAAGGGCCCGGTTCGTGCCGGTCCGGCCCCATCAGGCCGACCTGCCCCCCGGCCGGTTGCACCTGTCGACGCGCCGGGGCAAGCAGTTCAACTCGATGATCTTCAAGGACATCGATCCGATCACGGGGGCGGGCCGGGACGCCCTGCTCATCAGCGCCGAGGACGCTGCGCGGCTCGGGGTCGGCGACGACGAGGCCGTGCTCGTGCGCTCCGAGCACGGTCAGGTGCGCGCCCGTGTGCGGTTGGCCGCGATGCGTGCGGGCAACGTGCAGATGTTCTTCCCCGAGGCCAATCCCCTGCTGGATCCGACCCGGCGCGATCCGGTCGGGCTCGTACCCGACTACAACGCGGTCGTCGAGGTGGTGGCGATCCGGGAACCGTCGCCGCCGGACCGTTAGGCTGGCAGCGGCCTGACGAGGATCGCGTCATGAGCGAGCAGCCAACCGCCGCCCTGCCCGACCGTCCCGACACGATCGTGGTGCCCATCGACGGGTCTTCGGTCGCGCAGGCCGCCCTGCCGGTCGCCCACCATCTCGCCGCCGCTCTGCGCGCCGAGGTCCAGCGCATCACGGTCAACGACGGGGGGCCGGGCCCCAGCCACCCGGTCGAGGTCGAACTCGAGGGCAACGCGACCGAGGCCATCCTCGCCCACGTCGACGCCCTCGAAGCCCCGCTGGTCGTGCTCTCCGCGCACGGGCACAGCGGGTGGACCAAGCGCCTGGCCGGCAGCGTGGCCGAGCGCGTGATCCGCCGCTGCGCGGCCCCGGTCGTGGTGGTCGGCCCGCACCTGGATCGCAGCCTGCCGCTGCTGGCGCCACGCTCGCTGGTGGTCGCGGTGCCTCCGCCACCGGTGCCCGAACGGCTCCTGCCGGTCACCGCCGACCTGGCCCGGTTGCTCGGAGCCACCGTGGTGCTGGTGCACGTGGTGTCTCCGAAGCTTGCCGCAGCAGCGGAGCAGACCGGTGCGGATGACCCGGAGCGCACCCCCGACCTCGAGGCACTGGCCGCCGAGGTCCGGGCAGCCGGCGTGGCCCGGGTCGAAGCCAAGCGGGTGGTCAGCAAGCATCGGACCCGTTCCATCATCGAGGTGGCCGACGAGTTGGCCCCACCGGTCATGATCGTGGCGCAGGCCCACGCCGCCGAGCAGGCCAAGCAGTCCGATCAGGTCACCTACAAGCTGCTGCGCCACAGCCGGTGGCCGATCCTGGCCACGGTCGGACGCCCCACCCCCGACCCGAGCGACGCCGACGACCCCGACGCGCCCGGCGAGCCCGGCGAGCCCGGCGAGCCCGGAGAGCCCGGAGAGCCCGACGGGTGAGCCCGGTTGGAACCCGCCGGCCCCGGCCGACGTCGGACCGGGCATGAGCACCCCGACCCGCACCCACCGCCGCCTCACCACCCTGGCCGCCGCCCTGGCACTTGCCCTGACCGCCTGCGGCGTGGCCGACGACCCGGCGGCGGGTCCCGGGCCGGTCGGCACGAGCGCCGGACTCGACGGCGAGTGGCGGCTGGTCGAGGGGGAGGGTCCCGACGGTCCGGTGCCGATCCCCGATGCGGCGGTCATCACGCTCACCATCGACGGGTCGGACTGGAGCGGCAACGCCGCCTGCAACTCCTACGGCGGCAGCGTCACCGTCGACGACGAAGGGCGGGTCTCGATCACCGGTTTCGCGGTGACCGAGATGGCCTGCCTCGACGCCGCGCTGATGGACGCCGAGACGGCCTACCTCACGGCGCTGACGCAGGTCGACACGGCGAGGGTCGACATGGACCACCTGGTGCTCACCGGCCCGGGGGTCCGGCTGCGCTTCGTGCCCGAGGCGCCGATCGACGACGCCGCGCTGATCGGCACCTCGTGGCGGCTCGACGCGCTGCTCGAGGCCCCACCCGACGACGGTACGGACGCGGCGGTCAGCTCGGTGCTCGGCGAGGCCGGGCTCGAACTGGGCGACGACGGCTCGATCGCGGGCAGCACCGGCTGCAACCGCTTCGCGGGCGAGGTGGAACTCGACGGCGATCAGCTGCAGGCCGGTCCCTTGGCCACCACGCGGATGGCCTGCGACGACGCGCTGACCCGCCAGGAACAGCACGTGCTCGCGGTCCTCGACGGCACCTCGACGTTCGAAGTGGAGGCGACCACCCTCACGATCCTCGGCGCCGACGGCCGAGGCCTGATCTACCGCGCCGAGCCGTGAACGCCACCGCTCAGCCGGCCAGCAGCCCCTGCTCCAGCAGCAGCCAGCTGGCCGCCAGCGCCCCGGTGTAGAGCAGGCTGACCACCGCAGCGACCGGCACCACCAGCAGCGGGTGGCGCTCGCGGGTGATCTGCACCCCCGCCCACGCCGCCGCTCCCAGCAGCAACTCGGGCGGCAGGACATAGGGCGCGAGCCACCCGCCCCACGTGGTCACCCCGACCGGCTCCCACAGGCCCAGCGGCGGCAGCAGGGCCTCGGCGCCGACGAACACCACCCCCGCCGCGACCACCGCGGCCACCCAGCCGGCAGCGGCACCCCGCCGGCGCTCGAACGCATCGGCCACCGCGATGATCAGCACCAGCGGGACCGTCCACATCATCGCCATGGTGCCGGTCACCGGCCCGAGGTTCGGGAAGCCATCGTCGGGGAAGACCAGGGTCCCGAGCCCCTCGGCCAGCACCGCGTCGGGCACCACCTGGAACACGCTGCACACCGCGGCGAACCACCACATCGAACGCCAACGGGGGTAGCCGCGCCACTGCACGACCACGACCGTGGCCAGGTGGTAGCCAACGAGCAGCCCGGCGATACGCCAGCCCTGAGCGAGCCCACCGGGGGCCAGCAGCACCCCGGCCGCGATCACCCCGAAAACCAGGTGCAGCACGACCAGGTCGCGCTCCTCGCGGTCCATGGTGACCTCCCGACCGCTTCGACCGGCCAGGCCGGTCGAAGCGGGGTCACCCTAGCCCGTACCCTGCCCCGCCATGTCTCGTTCCATCGCTGCCGCGCTCGTGTTCTTCTCGTCGGCTGCCGTGCTCGTGCTCGAGATCCTCGCCGCACGGCTGCTCGCCCCGTACGTGGGTGTCACCCTCGAGGTCTACACGGCGATCATCGGGGTGATCCTGGCCGGGATCGCGGTGGGTTCGTGGCTGGGCGGCAAGGCGGCCGACCGGCTCGACGCCCGCGTCATGATCGGCCCGTTGCTGGTGCTCGGTGGGGCGCTGGCGTTCCTGACCATCCCGTTGGTCGATGCCCTGGGATCGGGACTGCGGGGCGCCTCGGCCGCGACGACCACGCTGATCACCTTCCTCGCCTTCTTCGCCCCGGCCGCCGTGCTGACGGCGGTCACCCCGGCGATCATCACCCTGCAGCTCGACTCGCTGGACGAGACCGGCCGGGTGGTCGGCCGGCTCTCGGCCATCGGCACCGCGGGCGCGATCGTCGGCACCTTCGTGACCGGCTTCCTGCTGGTGGCTGCCGCTCCCACCCGGCCGGTGATCCGGATCCTGGCCGTGCTGCTGATCCTGACCGGAGCGGCCGTGGTGGTCTGGCTCCGAGGTGCCCAGCCGCTCTCGGCCGGCACGGTGGTGGTGGCTGTGCTCGCCGCGGCCGGCTCGTTCGCCGCCTCGAACCCTTGCGAGCACGAGTCGGCCTATTTCTGCGCCTATGTGCGCGAGGACCCCGACCGGCCCAGCGGCCGCGAGCTGTGGCTGGACACCCTGCGCCACAGTTACGTGGACCTCGAAGACCCCAGCCACCTCGAGTTCACCTACACCCGATGGTTCGGCGACGTGCTGGCCGCCATCGCCCCCGTCGGCGAGCCACTGTCGGTGCTGCACATCGGGGGCGGTGGGTTCACGATGCCGGTCTACCTGCGCGAGACCCGACCCGGCTCCACCTCGACGGTGCTGGAGGTCGACGCCCTGCTGCTCGAATTGGCCACCACCGAGCTCGGCTTCGATCCCGGCGACGACGTCGAGGTGCTGACCAGCGACGCCCGGCTCACGATCGGCGGGGTCGAGGCCGGAGCCTACGACGTGGCCATCGGCGATGCCTTCGGGGGAGTGGCCGTGCCCTGGCATCTGACGACCGTGGAGTTCCTGACGGCGGTCGATCGCGCACTGACCGACGACGGCGTGTACGTCATGAACCTCATCGACTACGGCCCGCGCCGCCTGCTGCGCGCGGAACTGGCGACCCTCGACGCGGTCTTCGACCACGTCGCGGTGCTCGGCCGGGACGGCTCCTTCGGACCCCAGCGCCGCGGCATCGGCGGCAACTACGTCCTGCTGGCCTCGCAGCAGCCCCTCCCGCTGCAGGCCGTCGGTGACGCCAACCGTCGCCGCGGTGGAGACGACGTCCTGCTCGACCACGACCAGGCACGGGAGTTCGCCGGCGGCGCGATGGTGCTCACCGATGACCACGCGCCGGTGGATCAGTTGCTCACCCCACTACCCGACGGCTGACCTCCACCTATCCTGAGCCCATCCCACCACCGACGGGAACCATCGTGAGCGTCCGTGAGGTGCACTCCGGGAGCGCCCCAGGAACCCCTGAGCCACGGTCGGCGCCGGGGGCGACACCGGCGCCGGGGGCCACACCGGCGACGGCCGTGCGCCGCCCCCTGGCCGGGGACCAACCACCCTCGGTGCTCGACATCACTGCGCTCGACCTCGGCGGCGACGTGGTGTTCATCACCGACCGTGACGGCACCATCATCGACGTCAACGACGCGTTCGTGCGGGTCACCGGCTACTCCCGCGACGAAGCGATCGGGCAGACCCCACGGCTGCTGAGTTCCGGGCACCAGAGCCAAGCCTTCTACGACGAACTGTGGCGCACGATCCTTCGCGGTGATGTCTGGGAGGGTGAACTCGTCGACCGGCGGCGCGACGGCACGTTGCGCACCCACCGCGCCACGATCACGCCGGTCCGCGACCACAGCGGACGCATCACCCACTTCGTGGCGATCGAGCGCGACCTGTCCACCGAGCTCGCCCGCCAGGTCGGGACCGGCTCGAACGGGCTGATCCACACCGACCTGACCGGGCGGTGCATCTACGCCGACGCTCGCGCCGGCTCGGTCATGGAGGTCCGTCCCGCCGACCTGTTGGGCACCGGCTTCCTCGGCCGGCTGGCGGCCGAGGACGCGCAGGAACTGCGCGAGGTGGTGTCGTTGTCCACCGACACCGGCCGCGAACACCGGCTCGACCTACGCACGATCGACGATCGCTGGCTCCACGTCGAGGTGGGCCCGTTGCGTATGCCCTCGGGCAACACCGTGGGCGCCCGCTGCGCCCTGGATGACATCACCGACCGCGTCTTCGCCCATCGGGAACTCGCCCGCCGAGATGCCTTCGTCGCCAGCGTGCTCGATGCCCTCGAGACCCCCATCGCGGTGGTCAGCATCGAGGGGATCGTGCTCGCGCTGAACCGGTCCTGGCGGGACCGGGCCGGCGAACCCGATACGAGCCCGCTGGCCGACCTCCACATCGGCGTGGACGTCACGGCGGTCGCGCGGCGCGCGGCCGCCGGGGGCGAGCCGCTCGCCCAACGGTTCCTCGAGGACCTCAAGTGGGTGCTCAGCGGCCGGGGCCGCGCCCGACGCCGAGAGGACGGTATCCAGGTCGACCAGTTGGCCTGGGACGAGGGTGGCGCGGTGCTGCTGCTGCGCGACGAGCCCTGAGGCCGGGGCGACGCCCGCGCTCGACCGCCCCCGACGCAGAGTGAACCGTCGAGGCCACCACCCTGCTGGTGCCGCAGGCCGCCTGACCGCACGGGCAGGCCGTACCCTGCCCGTGGGTGCCACTCTTGGCCGGCACCCCGAACCACCCGTCTTGGGGGGAGTGCTGATGCTGATCGCCGCACCCGCCCGGTCGCGCCTCGACCGCCGGGCCCCCGGTCCGGTCGCTCCCGGTACCCGGGCTCCGGACTCCTCCCACGGCAGGCCACGCCGGCGTGCGCTCACCGTGCTGGTGCTGGTGCTCGGAGCGGTGATCGCGACCATCGGCGCCGGGCGGGCGCTCGAGGACCCGCCGGTGCTGGTGGTCGACATCAGTGGCGAGATCGATCTGGGGCTGGTGCCCTTCGTCGACCGTGCGGTCGAGGATGCGGTGCAGGCGGAGGCCGAAGCCCTGATCGTGCGCATCGATACGCCCGGCGGCCGACTCGACGCGGCGCTCGAGCTGCGCTCGACCCTGCTCGGCAGCCCGATTCCCACCATCGCCTTCATCGACCGCGAGGCGTTCTCGGCCGGTGCGCTCATCGCCATCGCCACCGAGCAGATCTACTACGCCCCCGGCGGCGTGATGGGGGCGGCCACCCCGGTCGACGGCGGCACTGGCGCTCCCGCCGACGAGAAGGTGGTCTCCGCCGTGCGCTCGACCTTCCGAGCCACCGCCGTCGAACGCGGCCGCGATCCCGACATCGCCGCCGCCATGGTCGATGCCGACCTCGAGGTGGAGGGGGTGGTGGAGGCCGGCAAACTGCTGACCCTCACGGCCGCCGAGGCCCTCGAGACCGGCTTCGCGGAGGGCACCGCCACCGACCTCGACGACCTGCTCGTGCAGCTGGGCCTCGACGACCGGCCGGTGATCCGTGCCGAGCAGAGCTTCGCGGAGTCGTTGGTGCGCTTCGTGACCAATCCGGTGCTCGCCTCGCTGCTGATCACCGTGGGCATCTACCTCGTGATCGGCGACCTGCTCAGCGGCGGGATCGGGGCAGCCGCGGGCATCGGCGTGTCGCTGCTTGCGGTGTTCTTCTGGGGACACCTGCTGGCCGGGCTGACCGGCTGGGAGGACATCGCCCTGGTCGCCCTGGGGGTGGTGCTCCTCCTCGTGGAGTTGCTGGTGCTCCCCGGTTTCGGCATCTTCGGGGTGCTGGGCCTCGCCGGGGTCCTCGGTGGGGCGTTCCTGGCGATGGTCAATCGGGACTTCGACTTCGTGGGCACTGAACAGCTGGTGCGGGCCGGGGGCACCATCGCCGCCTCGTTCGTCACGCTGACGGTGGCGGTGATGCTCACGATCAGGGCGCTCACCCGTCGGCAGGGCCCGCCCGGACTGGTGCTGCGCACGCAGCTGGGCTCTGGCCCGCCGGTCACCGAGCGCACCGAGTCCGGCTGGTTGCGGTGGTTCGGCGACTCCGGGGGGGTGCTCGAAGCCGACCGCATCGAACCGCCGCCGCCAGCCCCCGAGCCCGACACGAAGCCCGATCCCCCACCTGGCTCTTCACCGCAGGACACGGCCGACCCCACGCCACGTGGACGGCCCTCTCTGGTCGGAGCGGTCGGTGTGACGCTCAGCGACCTGCGCCCAGCCGGGATCGCCGAGGTCGACGGCCAGCGCCTCGACGTGGTGACCGAGGGTGACTACCTCGGGGTGGGCACCGACATCGAGATCATCCGCGACGAAGGCTACCGCCGGGTGGTGCGCCGCCTGCGGTAGCGTGACCGATCAGCCCGTCCACCCCGCACGTGGCCACCGAAGGTCTCTTGGGGGGACAACGAGGAGTTCTGCATGGAAGCCGCCGCCATCCCGTTCATCGTGCTGGGTACCGCCCTGGTGGTGGTCCTGTTCTTGTTCTTCTACTTCGTCCCCGTCGGGTTGTGGATCACCGCGCTGTTCTCCGGCGTGCGGGTCGGGCTCGGCACCCTGATCGGGATGCGACTGCGCAAGGTCGTTCCCGGCGAGATCGTGCGGCCGCTGATCAGCGCCACCAAGGCCAACATCGACCTCGACATCGCCCAGATGGAGGCGCACTACCTCGCCGGTGGTCGCGTCGGGACGGTCGTGGCGGCGCTGATCTCCGCCGACCGCGCCAACATCGCGCTGCCCTGGAAGCGCGCCACGGCCATCGACCTCGCGGGACGTGACGTGCTGCAGGCCGTGCAGGTCAGTGTCAACCCCAAGGTCATCGAGACCCCCCGCATCGCTGCCGTCGCCAAGGACGGCATCCAGGTCGTGGCCACCGCCAAGGTCACGGTGCGCGCGAACATCGAGCGGCTCGTCGGTGGCGCCGGTGAGGAGACCATCATCGCCCGCGTCGGCGAGGGCACGGTGTCGTCGATCGGGTCCGCGGACAACCACAAGGACGTGCTCGAGAACCCCGACGGCATCTCCAAGCGGGTGCTGGAACGGGGGCTTGACGCCGGGACCGCGTTCGAGATCCTCTCGATCGACATCGCCGACGTCGACATCGGCCGGAACATCGGTGCGGAGTTGCAGACCGACCAGGCCGAGGCGGACAAGAACATCGCCCAGGCCAAGGCCGAGGAGCGCCGAGCGATGGCCGTCGCCCGCGAGCAGGAGATGCGCGCCAAGGTCGTCGAGGCCGAGGCCGAGGTGCCACTCGCGCTGGCCGAGGCGCTGCGCACCGGGAACCTCGGGGTGATGGACACCTACCGCATGGACAACATCCAGGCCGACACGCGGATGCGCGGCTCCATCGCCGGTGACGAAGACGCCGACCGCTGACGCTGCCAGCCAGGAGCCTGACGATGTCCAGCCACATCCCCGGCCGGCCGCCGCCACCGGCCGCCGCCCAGCAGCCTCAACCGCTCCCCCCGCCCGATCCCCGACGGCGTCGCGACCTGCCCCCGCCCGGTGGCGCCAACTCACCGCCGGCCGCCGCCACGGCCCGGCCGGCCCCCGTCGCCCCCCGATCCCGCCCGGCACCGGCTGCGGCGCCAACCGCCCCGGCTCTGCGGCCCGA
>SLLJ01000272.1 GCA_007134165.1 Nitriliruptoraceae bacterium
CCTCCCTCCCTCCCGACCGCCCGCTGCGCCCGACCCCGAGGACCCCGATGGCTGACCGCCATGCCGACGACCTGGCCGCCCAGCGACGCCGGCTCGAACAGCTCGGCTATGACCTCGACCTGGAGGCCAAGCGCCACCGTCTCGACGAGCTGCGGCAGTTGGCCGGCCAACCCGATCTGTGGAACGACCCCAACCGTGGCCGGGCCGTGACCACCGAGCTCTCACGTATCGAGACCGAGTTGTCGCGGGCCGACCGGCTGGCCACGCGGCTCGATGACCTCGAGGTCCTCGACGAGCTCGCTTCCGAGGAAGAGGACGAGGAGTCGGCCGCCGAGGTGGTCGCGGGACTTGCCGAGGTGCGCACCGAACTCGACCGCCTGGAGCTTGCCACCATGCTCTCCGGCGAGCACGACCACGGCGATGCGATCGTGTCGATCCACGCCGGCGAGGGCGGGGTGGACGCGATGGACTGGGCGCAGATGCTGCAGCGCATGTATCTGCGATGGGCCGAGCAGCGCGGTTTCGCGGCGGAGGTCTTCGACCGCTCCTACGGCGAGGAGGCGGGGCTGAAGTCGACCACCTTCGAGGTCCGGGGCCCCGACGCCTACGGCTGGCTGTCCACCGAGCACGGCGTGCACCGGCTGGTGCGCATCAGCCCGTTCGACTCCCAGGCTCGCCGGCAGACCTCGTTCGCGCTGGTCGACGTCGTGCCGGTGCTGCCCGATGTCGACGCGGAGATCGTCGTGCCCGAGGAGGACATCCGGGTCGACGTCTACCGTTCGTCGGGCCCCGGCGGCCAGAGCGTGAACACCACCGACTCCGCGGTGCGCATCACCCACCTGCCGACCGGCACGGTGGTCAGCTGCCAGAACGAGAAGTCGCAGCACCAGAACAAGGCCGCCGCTCTCCGGGTACTCAAGGTCAAGCTCGCCGAGTTCGAACGTCAGAAGCGCGCCGAGCAGCTCGACGAGCTGCGCGGGGGGCCCCAGAACGTGGGCTTTGGCTCACAGATCCGCAGCTACGTGCTCCATCCCTACCAGTTGGTCAAGGACCTGCGCTCCGAGTACGAGACCGGCAACGTGCAGGCGGTGCTCGACGGCGATCTCGACGAGTTGCTCGACGCCGAATTGCGGCGCCGGGCCCGGGTTGCGATCGAGGCCCAGACCGACGCTTGAAGGCGCGCCGGTTCGGTCCCCGGCCCGGGGGGCTTGGGTACGCTGGGCCGTCGCCCACCCACGGGTCCCCTCCCGCGGGTCCCCTCCCACCGGGAGCGCACGGTGATCACCCTCATGAACGTCACCAAGACCTACAAGCGTGGTGCGAACGACGAGGTCGTCGCATTGCGTGAGGTGTCGGTCGAGGTTGGCAAGGGCGAGTTCGTGTTCGTGGTGGGACCGTCGGGCTCGGGCAAGTCGACCCTCATGAAGCTGTTGACGTGCGAACAGGCACCCGATCAGGGCGAGGTCTGGGTGGCCGGCAAGAACCTCAGGACCCTGCGGTCGTGGAAGGTTCCGGCACTGCGCCGCGAGATCGGGTTCGTGTTCCAGGACTTCAAGCTGCTCGGCACCAAGAACGTCCGCGAGAACGTGGCGTTTGCGATGGAGGTCATCGGACGCTCCCGCCGCGAGATCGAGCGGCGCGTCCCCGAGGTCCTCGAACTGGTCGGCATCGAGGACAAGGCCGGGGCGCTGCCCCACGAGCTCTCGGGGGGGCAGCAGCAACGGGTCTCGATCGCCCGGGCCTTCGTCAACGACCCGGGGATCCTGCTGTGCGATGAGCCGACCGGGAACCTGGATCCGACCACCTCGGTCGGCATCATGAAGCTGCTCGACCGCATCAACCGGACCGGCACGACGGTGGTGATGGCCACCCACGACCAGCACATCGTCGACTCCATGCGTCGTCGCGTCATCGAACTCGAGGACGGCGTGGTGGTCCGGGACCAGTCCCGTGGCGTCTATGGCTACACCGGCTGACCTTCGACCCCCGGTGACCGCGAGGCCACGATCCCGAGGCCACGATCACGAGGCCACGATCACGAGGTAGGTGTCCATGTCCGCCCGCTGGCGCTACATCCTGACCGAGGCGTTCGTCGGGCTGCGGCGCAACCTGATGATGACCGTCGCGGTCGTGCTGTCGGTGACGGTGTCACTCACGCTGCTCGGCGCCAGCCTGCTGCTCTCCGAGCAGGTGGACCTGGCCACCGACGAGTGGGTGGACAAGGTCGAGGTCACGATCTTCCTGTGTGACGGACGCACGTGCCCGGCGATCACCCCGGAACAGGAGCAGGCGCTTCGCCGGGAGCTGGAGGCCGAGCCGATCGTCGAGGAGGTGTTCTACGAGTCGAAGCAGGAGGCCTACGAGCGATTCACGGAGCTGTTCCGCAACCAGCCCAGCCTCATCGAAACCGTCGACCCCGACATCCTGCCTGCCTCCTTCCGGGTCAAGCTCGTCGACCCCGACCAGTTCATGGTCATCGCCGCCGGGTTCGCCGCCTTCCCCGGCGTGGAGGAGATCATCGACCAGCAGGAGGTGCTGGAGCAGTTCCTGCGCTTCACCGCGATCGTGCGCAATGCGGCCCTGGTCGTGGCCGGCATCCAGCTGATCGCCGCCGGGGTGCTCATCGCCAACACCATCCGGGTGGCCGCCTTCGCCCGCCGGGAGCAGACCTCGGTCATGAAGCTGGTCGGGGCCAACAACTGGTACATCCGCCTGCCCTTCGTGCTCGAAGGGGTGCTCGCCGGCGTGTTCGGGGCGCTGCTGTCCTGGGGCCTGCTGTACGGCTCGGTCCCGGCGATCACCGACCAACTGGCCGAGGACATCGAGCTGATGCCCTTCATCAGCACTCCCGAGGTGCTCGCCGTCGGTCCGCTGCTGCTCGGTGCGGGCGCGGGTATCGCCGCCTTCTCCTCGGTGGTGGCACTGCGCCGATTCCTCGACGTCTGAACCGCCGCGGCGCTACGCACGGCGCACGCCGTTGGTCCCAGTTCTTCACGCAGCAGGGCAGCTGCCGACCGGTGGGTGTCGTAGCCCGTTGTGCCGAGGCTAGGCTTCGCGGGCCCCAACACTCCGAGGGGAAGCGGTGCGACGGATCACGTGGGTCCTGCTGGTGGCCCTGGTCCTGGGTGCCACCGGCGTGTCGGCGGCCGTTGCCGACCCTGCTCAGCTCGAGCAGCAGCTGCGCGAGAATGAGCGCGAGCAGCGCGAGACACGGGCCGAGCTGCGGGAGATCGAAGCCGATGCGCGGGTTGCCCGGGACCGTCTGAGGGCGGCCGAGGCGGAATTGGCGGCCGCGCGTGAGGCCCTGGACCGCATCGGGGTCGACCTGGCGATCGCCGAGCTGGTCCTGGCCGACGCGCGGCTGCGCGTCGACCTGGCCAGTGACCGTCTCGCGGACGCCGAGGCCGAGCTCGACCGCGCCGAGCAGGAGCTCGCCGAGCGCCAGACCCGCTTCGAAGGCCGGGTGCGTTCGTCGTTCATGTACGGCCACCATTCGCTGATCGAGGCCTTCGCCGGAGTGCGTGAGCTGCCGGACCTGATGACCTCCAGCCACCTCGTCGGGTCGGTCATGGCCGCCGACCGGGACCTGGTCATCGAGACCGAGCAGCTGCGTGCTCAGGTAGACGAGCGACGGGCGACGGCCGAAGATCACCGCCGCAACACCGAACTCGCCACCCTGGATGCCGCCGCCGCCGCCGCCGAGGTCCGCGCAGCGCTGAGCGCGCAGGAGCAGCATGCCGCCGAGGTCGAGGCCAGCCGTGCGGAGCACGCCCGGGCGCTGGCGGCGCTGCAGGCTGACGCCGCCGCGGTCACCGAGCACCTCGAGTCGCTGGTCACGGCCTCGGCCCAGGTCGAGGCCGAGTTGCGTGAGGCCGAGCGACGGGCCGCCGAGCGACGGGCCGCCGAGCGACGGGCCGCCGAGCAGGCCGCTGCTGCTGCCGCCGCCCGGGAGACCGCCGAGCGGCAGGCCGCCGAGCAGGCTGCCGCAGCCGCAGGCTCGGGCCCAGCGACGCAGACTGCCCCCGAGCCGCCCGCGACAGCAGCCGGCCAGGGTGGCTGGCAACGACCCTCCAGCGGGCGGGTCACCTCGCGCTTCGGGCAGCGGCTGCACCCGGTGCGTGGCATCTGGCTGATGCACACCGGCGTGGACCTCGCCGCCGGCCACGGTTCCCCGATCCGCGCCAGCCGTGCGGGTACGGTCAGCAGTGCTGCGTGGCGCGGCGGCTACGGCAACACCGTGGTCATCGATCACGGCGGTGGCCTGGCCACCCTCTACGCCCACCTGTCGGCCTTCGAGGTCGCCGCGGGGCAGCAGGTCGGACAGGGCCAGGTCGTCGGTCGGGAGGGCATGACCGGCACCGCGACCGGTCCCCACCTGCACTTCGAGGTCCGGGTCAACGGAGCGCCGGTCAACCCTTGCGGCTACATCGCCTGCTGACGCGGTTTCCTGCCCTGGGTACGCTGGCGAGTTATGGCTGCCAAGCGATCGTCGGGCGGCGACGGGACCAAGCTGATCGCCGGCAACCGTCGCGCCCGGTTCGACTACCACCTCGACGACCGGTACGAGGCCGGCCTCGTGTTGCAGGGGACCGAGGTCAAGTCGTTGCGTGGTGGCAAGGGATCGCTGGCCGAAGCGTGGGTCAAGATCGACCGGGACGGTGAGGCCTGGTTGATGCAGGCCCATATCCCCGAGTATGCGTTCGGCAACCGCAACAACCACGATCCGGTCCGCCCGCGCAAGCTGCTGCTGCACCGCCGCGAGCTCGACAAACTCGCGCACGCGGTGGCGGCCAAAGGTGTGACGCTGGTGCCCCTGCGGCTGTACTTCCGTGACGGCCGGGTCAAGCTCGAGTTCGCGGTCGGCCGCGGCAAGAACGTGGCCGACAAGCGGCGAACCGCCGCCGAACGCGACGCCAAGCGCGACATCGAGCGGGCCCTCAAGCAGCGTCGTTGAGCGCTCCTGCGCCGCTCGGAGCTTGAGTTGCTCGCCGGGCTGCCGATGGGAAGCCTGGGCTGCGAACCCGGCCCAGCGAGCGGGTGACGGTGTCCGACCGGTCACCGGACGTTCAACCAAGCGGCATCCGAAGTCACGGACGGGCAGGTACACTACGTAGGACACGGACGGTGAGAGCCGTGCGAACGAGGTCCCTGAGGACCGTTGACAACTGCACAGCGTCGATGCGACGCACCAGACACGGGGCTGACACGGTTTCGATCGTGGTCAGGCCGGTGGCGTGGGAGCGTGCCGAGGATGCCCGCGTGACCTCGACAAAATGCGTGGGAAACCACAATTGCCAACGATGAGATGGCTCTCGCAGCATAATGACTGCGACGTTCCGCCCTTGACGCCTCGTAGGGGGACCGGAACGACATGACGAGGATCCACCCCGAAGGCCGTGACCACCTGGCCGAGGGGGACACCTTGTGGTGGTATGGATCGTGGAAGCTGCCTGGTTCTGGAGCCCCACGTCCGAGATGATCCAGAACCTGCGCACGGAGAGCCCACAGCATCGGGACCGCGGGACCCGGGTTCGACTCCCGGCAGCTCCACGCCTCCAGCCCGTGTGATGCAGCGCACTGCCTCGCCGGCCGCAAGGGCCGCAGGCAGCGACGAGCGACCGCCGGCCACCCCACCAAGGGGGTGGTTGAACGGGTCTCGTCACGCCCATCGCACGACCACGTGCGCATCGACGCGCCGCGCGCAAGCCCCCGCCGTCCCCGGCGGGGGCTTCGTCGTGCGTCCATGTCCGGGGGGTCGCGAGATCGTTCGACCGCTCCTGGTCATTGGGTCCAGCGCTCCGCTCGCGCCCAGGCGGTCAACCGGCGCATCGCCTTCGCCGTGCTCTGCACGGTGACCAGCAGCACGTCACCGACCTCGAACCGGGTGCTGCCGTCGGGCACGATGACCCGGTCCTGGCGGATCACCGCCGTGATGACGGTGCCCGGGGGCGTGGGGATCTCGGCGAGCCGGCGCCCGGCGATCTCGAGGTGCTCGGTGACCTGCAGTTCGATGAGATCGACCTCGATGCCCTCCACGGGCAGCGCCTGGGCGACCGGGGCCCACGACGGTGGGAAGGTCCGAAAGCCCAGCACCTCGACGGCCGGGAGCAGGGTGCTCCCCTGCGCGAGCACCGAGACCAGCACCACGAAGAACACGACGTTGAAGACGAGGTCGGCATCGTCGATCCCCGCCGTCAGCGGGAAGGTCGCCAGCACGATGGGAACAGCTCCCTTGAACCCGCCGATGCTCAGCACCGTGCGTTCCCGCCAGGAGTAGCCCTGCCACAGGGTGCAGACAATCACGGCCAACGGACGGGCGACGAGGGTCAGGATGGCCGCGACCAGTAGGGCGGCCAGCGCGACCCCTGGCAGCTCGGAGGGGAAGACCAGCAGGCCCAGCAGCAGGAACAGGCCGATCTCCGCCGCGTTGGCGAAGGCTTCGTGGAACCCGAGGATCACGCGGCGCTGCCGTGGCAGCAGCGCCCCGACCAGCGCACCGGTCACGTACACCGCCACGAACCCGGAGGCACCGGCGCTGGCAGCCAGCCCGTAGGCCAGCGCTCCCACCGCCCCGATCGTGATCGGGTACAGCCCCTCGATCCCGAGCTCAACGCGCCGAAGCACTCCGACCGCGGTCATCGCGACGGCTCCGCCGATCGCCGCGCCTCCCAGCAACTGCACGAGGGCGAACACCGCCCACTGCCCCGGACTCGGGCTCTGCGCGAAGGTGGCGAGCAGGCCGACGGTGAGCATCACCGCGATCGGGTCGTTGGATCCCGACTCCACCCGCAGCAGTGCGGCCACTCGGCGAGGCAGCGGCGTGGTTCGCATCATGGCGAACACGGCGGCCGCGTCGGTCGAGCCGACCACCGCGCCGATCAGCGCCGCGGTGAGCAGGTCGACGTCCAGTAGCAGCCACACCCCGACGGCGGTGACACCGGCGGTCAGCACGACGCCGAGGGTGGCCAGCAGCAGCCCCGGGAGCGCGGCCAGCCGCAGGTCGGTGGGCTTGGTGGTCATCCCTCCCTCGAGGAGGATGAACAGCAGTGCCACGACGCTCAGGTTCTGCACCAGTTGGGGGTCGTCGAGCCGGATCAGGGCCAGCCCATCGTCGCCGAAAAGCATCCCCAGACCCAGGAAGAGCAGGGCGCCCGGAATCTGCAGCCGGCCGGAGAAGCGGGTCACCACGCCCGACACGAGCACCGCCGACAGCGCCAGTACGGCGCCGACCAGCAGCAACCCGTCGACCTCGAGCGTGAGCTGCACCCGCCCCTCCTGTGCCGGCGAGAGGTTGCTCTTCAGCCTTCGGTGGCCACCTCGTCGGTCGGGTCGGTTACGGCGCCGGCCACTGCTGGGGCCGCCGCACCAGCACGGGGACCGGCAGTTGGCGCAGCGCCTCGGTTGCCACGCTGCCCAGCAGCAGCCGGGCCAGGCCGGTCCTGCCGTGGGTCGACATCGCGACCACGTCGGCCATCCGGTCCACCGATGCCTGCACGATCCCCCGGGCGGCGATGGTGTCCTCCACGACGTCCAGGCGCACGTCGATCCCGTCGGCCCGCAGGTCGTCGGCTACCCGACGCAGGTGCCCGACCACGCGGCGCGTCTGTTCGTGGTCCTCCTCGGCGCCGAGATGGGGGCCGGCCGACGGGTAGGCCACGTGCACCAGCAGCACCTGCAGATGCAGCACGAGCGCCCACTCGCGGACCACCGGCAGGATCGAGTCCGCGGTCGTCGAGCCGTCGAGGCACACCAGCAGGCGCCGCCATCGGCGGTTGATGGGGGCGATGTTGGGTCCGGTGACCAGCAGGGGTCGGCCCAGCTCACGCACCACCTCGCCCGCCACGCTGCCCAGCACCAACTCGCCGATCGTGCCCCGTCCCCGGGTGGACAGGCACAGCAGACCCGGCGGCGTCGTGGCCCGCACCTGGAGGATCAGGCCGGACGCGGGCGAGTCGGCGTCGTCGATCTGCACGACTTCGAGGTCGTGGGCTGGCTCCGCCTCGTCGTGCGAGCCGCCGCCCACCCGGACTGCCTGCAGGGGGCAGCCGAAGGCCTCCGACGCGGCGCGAGCCCAGGCAGCGGCGCTCAGCGAGCGCGCCGATCCGTCGTAGCCGAGGATGACGCGCGCGTAGGGCACGGAGGCTCCTGGGTCGTGGATTCGCTGCCTGGTCAGGATAGGTCGGTCCGAGCAGCCCGCGCGAGGCGGCGCGCGGGTAGGTTCGGGCGCTGATGATCCTCATCCCGTTGATCGCGCTGCTCGCCGCGATCGTGAAGTCCGCCACCGGCTTCGGCCTGGCGTTGGTCGTGGTCGGACTCGGCGCCGTGGCGATCGGCCCGCAGCACGCGATCCCGTTGGCGGCGCTCCTCGACGTGGCGACCGGCCTGGCCCTGCTGCACCAGACGCGCGCCACGCCACGCCCGGCCGTGTGGCGGCCGATGGCCGTGGCGATGGGGACCGGCTCGCTGGTCGGTGCCCTGCTGTTCTCCCGCGTCGACGCCGAGCGTCTCCTGGCGCCGATCGGGGTGATCGTGCTGGTCAGCGCGGTGCTGCTCACCGTCGTTCGCCGCCGTCTGCGACCGCGAGAGCGGTCGGGCTTGCCCCTGAGCATGGCGGTGAGCGTGTCGGGGCTCGGTGGCGTGCTCGGCGGGTTGTTCGGGCCCGGCGGTCCGCCGGTGGTGATCGCCGCCACGCTGGCCTACGACAAGACCGACTTCCGGGCGCTGCTCGCTCCGGTGTTCCTCGCCGCCGCCGTCGTCCGTTCGGCGACCTACGTGGCGACCGGCACGATGACCGCGACCGCTGTGCTCGGCGCGGTGGTCGCGCTGGCCGTGCTGCCTGTCGGCGCCTGGATCGGCGGACGGCTGCACGCCCGGTTGCCGGAGCCGTTGTTCGGCCTGCTCGTGGCAGCGTTGCTGGTCGGCACCGGGTTGCGTCTGCTGTGGTGAGGGGCCGCCGGCCCGGCTCACCAGCTGCGCAGCCGCTGCATCAGTCGCGCGACTTCGCGCTCGGTGGCGGCCTCCGCGATGCGGACCGCCTCCTCGGCCTCCGGTCCCAGCCGGGGTGCGAGGTCCTCGGTGGCGGACTGTGCGGCCCGAGCGATCCGAGTCGAGCCGGCGCCGAGCTCCTCAGCGATCTCCGTCATGCGCCGGGCGAATTGCGGGGTGCCCCAGCGTCCGCCATCGACCGAGGCTTCCAGCCGCCGCTCTCGGGCCTCGAGCTGCCAGTGGATCGCCTCGTCGCTGGCGACACCCGCGATCACCTGCAGCCGCGCGAGCACCTCGTCGAGGTCGCCGAGTGGCAGCGGTTCGCGCACGGCGCGCAGTCGTTCGAGTTCGGCCACCGCGTTCAGCAGGATCTCGGCGTCGGCAACGTCGAGGTAGCGGTCCCACAACGCTGGCACGGCGCTCTCCTGCGACGGCGCACCCGCGGACGGACCCACGGGCATCTCGAGCGGGATCGGGCGACCGGTTCGGTGCCCGGCCTCTAAGCTACCGGTGTTGGGGCCCGACGACAGCAGCAGGTCCGGATCGCCCGCATCGCTGCCGTCCTGGCCAACGATCAGGTGTCGGTGCGCAGTTGCAGCATGCCCAGGGCGACGTTGGCCTCCAGGTCGATGACCGCCTCGCCCGGTGCGGTGGTGTGCACGGCCCCTCCGCGGGTGACGAAACCGTCGCCGAGGTCTCGGCTGCCCAGCGTGGATGTCGCCGAGATCCGGGCCGGCCGGTCGCCCGGCAGCACCACGCGCACTGCCGACATGCCCGCCGAGAGGTGCACGTCGAGGTGCCGGCGCAGCTGACCGGTGAGCCCCAACGAGACGTTGGCTGCTCCGCTGTCGACGCGCAGACGTGCCGCTGCCAGGTTGCCGAGCCCGATCGCGTCGAGCCCGCCGGCCCCGACCTGCAGACGCACCTCGTCGGCGTCCACCGGGTTGGGCGCCGCCACCCGAAGGTCAACGGCGCCTGCGCCGGCGCGCAGTGCCAGCCCGCGCAGGGGAAGCCCGGTCAGATCGAGGTCGACGTCGCTGGCACCGGTGTCGAGCTCGAGTCGGAACGGCCGGGCGGCACCGAGGGTGAGCTTGCAGGTTGGGACGCCCTCGAGCAGCCCGACCGCCCGGTCCAGGGACCGATCCTGGCGGAGGGTCACGCAGCTGCCCTCGACGTGCAGGCGCAGCGGATCGCGACCGCCCGGGTCGTGGTAGCTGCCTTCGGCCCAGCCGTCGACCGCGCCGGGCCCCACGCGCAGCCGGCAGGCGCCCAGTTGCAGCCGCAGGAGGGGATCGTCGGCGTCGAGGACGGGGATCTTGATGGGGGTGTCGATCGGGGGCATGTTGTGATCCAGCGTCAGTCTGATGCTCGGCGGGTGTGCTTGTCGTTGTACATGCGCCGGTCGGCAGCGGCGAGCACGGCGGCCGCGTCGTCGCCTGGGATGGCGATAGCGGTCCCGGCCGACAGCCCGACCTTGGCGATGCCCACCGAGAGACGGACGGGGCGCTCCACCGAGGTGCGGACTCGATCGATCAACCGCTCGAGCTGCAAGGTGTTGTCAACATCGCGGACCAGCAGGAGGAATTCGTCGCCCCCGAGGCGGGCGGCCAGGTCCGAGCTGCGTACGGTGCGGCTCAGCCGTCGCCCCACCGTCAGCAGCAGTTCGTCACCGGCCGCGTGTCCGAGCTCGTCGTTGACGGCCTTGAACCCGTCGAGGTCGAGGTAGATCAGACCGACCGGAACCTCCGGCAGCGTTTCGGTGAGCCAGGCCATCGCCGCGTCGCGGCGCACCAGACCCGTGAGGTCGTCGTGGGCGGCACGGTGAGCGAGCCGCAGCTCCTCGTGTTTGCGCCGGGTGATGTCGGTCCAGGTGATCACCGCGCCCTGGGCCGCGCTCAACTCGGCCGCGCGCACCAGCCACCACCGCATCCCCTGTGCGGTCATCGCGGCCAGTTCGATCTCCTCGGGTTCGTGGGTGACGGCCGGGTCGAGCGCCCGCCGCACGAGCCCGTCGAGCTGTCGGGCGCCGAACTCGTCGGGCCAGCCCGTGACCAGTCCGCCTGGTTCGGTGTCGTCACCGACCACGTCCATCAGCACCTCGTAGGCGGTGTTGGCGTGCAGCGGTCGGGCCTCGTTGTCGACCACCAGTGTCGGGTCGTGCAGGGCGTCGACGATGGCGTAGGCGAAGCGTTCCCGGGTGGCGGCGAGCTCGTTGGCCGCGACCGCATTGGTGACGTCCTCGACGGTCACCACCACGCCGAGCTCGGTCTCGTCGCGACCGGTCAGCGGCGCGGTGCGCAGCGTCCCGTAGCGTCCCGACGGCAGTCGGATGGTCGGGCCCGGCCGATCCGGGTCGGGCTCCAGCGAGAGGTGCCCGGCCACCTCGGCGGTGTCCTCGTCGTCGAGCTGGGTCAGCCACCGGTCACCGACCAGTTGGTCGTAGGTCGCGTCGAACAGTCGCTCGAGGGTCGCATTGGCGTAGACCAAGCTCCCGTCTCGGCCCAGGTGGGCGATGCCCGTGGGCGAGGAGTCGGCCACCGCTCCCAGCGTCTGGGCGATGGACCGCTTGACCGCGAGGAAATGGCTGATCTCGCCCGCGTCGTTGCGCAGCGGCGTGATCACCATCTCGTCGGTGTAGAGCGAGCCGTCGCGCCGCTTGTTGACCAGTTCACCTCGCCAGATCTCGCCGCGCAGGACCGTGTCCCACAGTTCTTGGTAGAAGTCCTGGTCCTGCAGCCCGGAGTTGAGCAGCTGCGGAGTGCCCCCGACCGCCTCGGCGGCGGTATAGCCGGTCACCTCGGTGAACGCCGGATTGACGTAGACGATGCGTCCCGAGGTGTCGGTGATGACGACCATGTCACTGAGGGTCTCGAGCGCCATCGACGCGAGGCCGGCAGGTGCCTCGGGTGGCTCGGGGGGAAGTCGGCTCACGGTACGGGCTCCACGGTTCGGGCCATCGGGGGGCGAGCGGGTCTGCTCCGACCTGGGGCCAGATCCTGTCCCCACCAGTGGTCGAGGAGGACCCTAGGCGCCGGTGGTTGTGACCGCCACGATTGCTCCGTCGATGCCATGGAACCCCAGGTCAGGTCGGGTCGGTCAGCAGCGGGCCGGCCAGTTCGCGCAGCGGCGCCTCGCTGGGTCCGGCGGCGGTCGCCACCGACCGGTGGGCGTAGTCGGCGCCGGCAGCCAGTGGCAGCAGCAGCGGCGTGCCGAAGGTGACCACGACCCCGCCGGCGGCCTCGACCAGCACGGTGCCGGCGGCCACGTCCCAGACCTTGGGCACGCGGGCGAGCGACGCCGCGGCGACTCCTTCGGCGACCACGGCCAGGTCGAGCGCGGTCGAACCCATCACCCGCGGGTTGAGCCGGATGTGGGCGGCCCTCGCCCGGCGGGCGGTACCGGTGGTCAGCATCAGCGGAACGTGTCCGTTGCGCGTATCGCGCCAGTCCACGACCGGTCCGACGCGGATCGGCCGGCCATCGCGCCAGGCCCCGGCGCTGCGCTGGCCGACGTAGCGTCGGCCGAGCACCGGCGCGTCGATGATCCCCAGCACGGGAGTGCCGGCGTGCGCGAGGGCGATCGACACGCACCAGTAGGGCAGTCCGGTGGTGAAGTTGGAGGTGCCGTCGATCGGGTCGATCACCCAGCACCACTCGGTGTCGGGGACCACGGTGCTGCGCTCTTCGCTGAGTAGGCCGTGCGACGGAAACGCGGTCGTGATGGCGTGGCCGAGCCGCTCGTCGGCCTCGAGGTCGATCGCGGTGACCGGGGTGCCGTCGTCCTTGGCCTCGGGGCTGACCCGGCCCGTGGTCTCCAGCAGCCGCGGCGCCAACTCGTCGAGGGCCGACTCCGCCACGCGGCGGGCATGGCCGATCAGCGGCTCGGACGCGGGGCGGTGGGGCACCGTGGGCTCCGGGGCGGGGGTCGCCCGACGTCGTGCGGGCGCCCGCAACCCTATCGCCTGACGCTCGGGGCCCGTTCGGTTCGCATCTCCGGTTACGTGCAGGTAAGTTACGCATCCGTAGATGCCAGGGGAGCGACGGGTCCGTGGCCGCCGGAGGAGAGCCGGCCGTCACGGACCCACCCCGTTGGCGACCCACCCCGTTGGCGACCCACCCCCCCAAAGGCTCGAGCATGGCGCAGCTCACCGTCCCACCCGGCCCCCGGGACGAGACCCCGACGCTGCGGGGCATCACCTTGGCCGAGCCTCGGGCTCTGTTCTGGCAGCGGGTCTCTCTGGCTGCGATCACCATCATCCCCCTGCTCGCGCTCGTCGCCGTCATCCTCGGGTGGTGGGGCCGGGGGATCAATGCCGTGGACCTCGGGCTGCTGCTCGGTTTCTACGTCGTGTCCGGGCTCGGCATCACGGTGGGCTTCCACCGGCTGTTCACCCACCAGAGCTTCCGTGCCCATCGCACGGTGCGCGTCGCGCTCGCGGTGGCCGGTTCGCTGGCGATCCAGGGGTCGGTGACCGACTGGGTCGCCACTCACCGGCGCCACCATGCCTACTCCGACCGGCCCGGCGATCCGCACTCCCCGCACGTGGACGCCAGCGGGGGACCGATGGGCATCCTGCGCGGCCTGTGGTACGCACACGTCGGTTGGCTGTTCGCCCCCGATGTCACGGTCGCTGAGGCCTGGGCCCCGGATCTGCTGCGCGACCAGGACGTGCAGCGGGTGTCGCGGGCCTTCCCCCTGCTGGTGCTGGTCTCGGTCCTGCTGCCGGCCGTGCTCGGCGGGCTGCTGACCGGAACGCTGGCGGGGGCCGTCTCCGGGCTGCTGTGGGGCGGACTGGTGCGCATCGCGTTGCTCCACCACGTGACCTGGTCGATCAACTCGATCTGCCACGTGTTCGGCACCCGACCTTTCGAGTCGCACGACGAGGCCCGCAACAACGCGCCCATGGCGCTGCTGGGGTTCGGTGAGGGCTGGCACAACGCCCACCACGCCTTCCCGGCCTCGGCCCGCCACGGCCTGCGGTGGTGGGAGTTGGATGTCTCCTACCTCGTGATCCGAGGGTTCGCGCTCGTCGGGCTGGTTCGTGACATCAAGGTGCCGAGTCCCACGCAGCTGGCCCGGCGCACCCGGGCACGGCCGGCTCGGGCGCCGGCGTCGTGACCCGACCGGCCGCGTAGGCTCGTTGGCGGCGCGCGGCGGCGGCGCCCCGGAGACGAGGAGCGCGGATGGGTGCGGACAAGCGGGTGCGGATGAGCGCCGAGCAGCGCCGCGAGCAACTGGTGGGCGTCGCCCGGTCGGTGTTCGCCGAGCGCGGCTACGAGGCGGCCACGGTCGAGGAGATCGCGGAGCGGGCCGGGGTGTCCAAGCCGGTGGTCTACCAGCACTTCGGGGGCAAGGAGGGCGTCTACGCCGTGGTGGTCGACCGCGAGGTCCGTGCCCTGACCACCTCGATCGGGACCGCCTTTGAGGCCGCGCGGCCCCGGCAGGTCGCCGAGGCCGCCGCCGAGGCGTTCCTGAACTACGTCGAAGAGCGCGAGGAGGGGTTCCGGGTCCTGCTGCGTGACGCCCCCATCGGGATCACCGGCGGCTCGTTCGCTTCGGTCATCAGCGCGGTCGCCGAGCGCGCCGAGCGCTCGCTGGTCGCCGGGTTCTCCGAGCGGGGCTTCGACGCCGAGGCGGCGCCGATGTACGCGGTCATGCTCGTCGGGGCGGTCGCGTTGGTGGGGGAGTGGTGGCTCGAGCATCCGGGCCTCGGCCGTGACGAGGTCGTGGCCCACGTCATGAACCTGCTGTGGCTCGGGCTGCGCGGGCTGGACCCCGATCCGCTGGCGCGCAGCTCATGAGCGGGCTGCGCGTCGCGGCGGTCCAGCACGACATCGCCTGGGAGGATCGGGACACGACCCTGGCGGCTCTCACGCCGCAGGTCTCCGCCGCGGTGTCAGCTGGCGCCGAGCTGGTGGTGCTGGCCGAGATGTTCGCCACCGGGTTCTCGATGGCGACCCACCGCACCGCCGAGCCTGTCGACGGCACGACGGTGGGCTGGATGCGCGAGCAGGCCACCCGCCACGGGGTGCACGTGGCCGGCTCGCTGGCGCTGCGAGGTCCCGACCGCCGGTTGCCGACCAACACGCTGGTGGTGGTCGGGCCCGACGGCCGCATCCAGCGCTACGACAAGCTCCATCCGTTTTCCTACGCCGGCGAGCACGAGCGCTTCGCCGCCGGCGACGAGTCGGTCGTGGCCGAGGTCGCGGGTCTGCGCCTCGGGTTGTCGGTCTGCTACGACCTGCGGTTCGCCACCGCCTACTGGCCGCAGGCGCCGGTCGTGCACGCCTACCTGGTGGTGGCCAACTGGCCGGCCGCCCGGCGGGAGCACTGGCGCTGCCTGCTGCGCGCCCGGGCGATCGAGAACCAGGCCTACGTGGTTGGCGTCAACCGGGTGGGCGAAGGCGGCGGACTTGCCTACGCCGGCGACAGCGCCATCATCGACCCGCTCGGCCAGACGCTGGTCAGCGCGGCCGAGGCACCCACGCTGCTGCTGGCCGAGCTCGATCCGGCCGTGGTCGCCGAGGTCCGGACCCGGCTGCCGTTCCTGGCCGACCGGCGCTGAGACGGTCAGTCGCCGGAAGGTTCGAGCACGGCCTCGTCGAGCTGTGGGGGAGCCCGCATCGGGTCGGGCCCGTCGTCGTCGCGGTGGTGGACGAGGAAGCGGCGGGTCCAGGTGTCGACGATCTCGTGGACGCGGTCGGGAGCGAGCTGACCGGTCAGCCCCAGTCGTGGGGTCAGGGGGGAGAGGTAGCGCAGGATCGTCACGTCCTCATGCTGCGTACCGGCGATCGTGACCCGGCCCTGGCCGGCCGTTGAGGCGGCGTGCAGGCGCCGCAGCCGCGTAGCGTTGTCGTTCTCGGCCCATTCCTCGCTCACCAGCGACAGCAGCGGGACCTCCAGCCCCTCACCGATCACCGCGTCGGGGACCGGCTCGACCCACGGGTCGAACCCGATGACGGCGTGGCAGCGCGAGTCCCGGGCGCAGTGCAGGATCGCTGCCCCACCTCCGGTCGAGTGGCCGAGCACCGCGATGCGCTCGAGGTCGAGCCGATCGGTGAGCGGTTCGACCCCGACCTGCTCGAGATGGTCGAGGGTGGTGGCGATGTCGTCGGCGAACATCGCCACGAGCCGCTCGGACGCCGCGTCGCGGATGTCGGCGGGGACGTCGTCGGGCAGGGCCGCTGGGTCGTGGGGGACGACCTCGCCGTCAGGGAACACGGTGGCCATCGAACCGTAGGTGTGGTCGATGGTCACGACCACATTGCCGTGGCTGGCCAGGGACTCGACGAGGTCGAGCTGCGCGCTGCGGAACCCCGTCCACCCGTGGGAGAGCACGACCACCGGCAGCAGTGCCTGTTCGTCCGGACCGACGCGGCCGTTGGAGGTCGGCGCGGCACCGTTCACGGCGTGGGTCTGGACCTGACGGAGATGGCCGAGCGCGAAGCGAGGCAGTCCGAGTTCGGCGGCGATCACCCGGGTGAAGTCCCCGTCACCGGTGACCAGTGGGCTCCGCTCGGCGCTCTCGGCGTCCTCGGCGTCCTCGTCGGCCGCGGCGGGGTAGTGGACCTGCATCACCAGGCGGCGCTGCTGGCCGCGGTCGTCTCCGAAGCGCTCGACCCGGTCGGTGGCGGTCACCACGGCCGTGGTGGTGCCCACGGCATGCAGTCCCTGGGGGGCCGGGAGCGACGGAAGGGGCAGGGCCCAGGACAGTCCGCCGCCGAGGAGGACCAGGGCCAGTCCGACGATGGCCGCGCCGATCCCGCCGAGGCCGGTGTCGCGCTGTGCGGCCGCGGACAGTCCGGCACCAGCGGCCAGGGCTGCGGCGAGGTAGACGGGGACCACTTGCCAGCGCGGCTCGCCGACGACCACCTGCACGATCGCCGCGAGCACCGCCACAACCGCCAGCGCGATCGCGGCAGGCCGCGAACGGCGCCACATCGTGAGCGGGCGCCCGACAGCGACCAGGGTGGTCGCCATGAGCAACAGGTCGAGGATGGGACGCCTCTCCGGTCTGGAAGGCTATGAGGGTAGCCCCGCGTCCGGTTCTACTCGGGGTCACCGCCGTGGTCGGGACGCGTCGGCGGTCAGGGGATGGTCACCCCGGCCAGGCGCGGGTCGGCGGGCGGCAGCTGCGGGTCGAGTTGCTCCAGTGCCTCGACGAGCACGGTCGCCACGGCCACGTCACGCGCCCACCGGCGGTCGGAGGGCACCACGTACCACGGCGCGTAGCTGGTGGACGTCTCGCGGATGGCCTCCTCGTAGGCTGCCTGGTACAGCGGCCAGTCACGGCGAGCGTCGATGTCCTCGAACTCGAACTTCCAGTTGCGCTCGGGGTCGTCGATGCGTCGCTGGAGCCGCGCGCGCTGCTCCTCGTAGGAGATGTGCAGCCAGATCTTGCGAATGGCCGTGCCCTCGTCGCTGAGCATCCGCTCGAAGTCGCGGATGTGCCGGAAGCGGCGCTGCCACACCTCGTCGGGCACCAACTGCTTGACGCGCACGACGCCGACGTCCTCGTAGTGCGAACGGTTGAACACGCCGATGCGTCCCCGGCGCGGGACGTTGAGGTGGATGCGCCACAGGTAGTCGCGCGCGAGTTCGCCAGCGTCGGGTCGCCCGAACGGGTGCACGCTGACCCCCTGGGGGTTGATGCCCTTGAAGACCCGTCGGATCATCGAGTCCTTGCCCGAGGCGTCCATGCCCTGCAGGATCAGCAGGACCGATCGCTCGGCCTCGCCGTGCAGCCGCGCCTGCAGCACGCGGATGCGGTCCTTGAGTTCTTCGAGCGCGGCGTAGCCTTCCCTCTTCTTGCCCAGCCCCAGCCGGCTGCGGGTTTCGCGCTGCGCGAGCTTTGGGTCCTCGCCCTCATCGATCCTGAGCTCGTCGAGCATCGCTAGCCTCCCGTTCGGTCGTTGGCGGAATTGAGCCTAGGCACGCCCAACCGGACCCGCACCCCACCACCCCAGCTCCCGACGACCCCAGATCCCGACGATCCTGGAGGCGCCCGTGCAGGTCGCGTTGGTCACCGGAACGGGCCCCGACTTCGTCTCCGAGGTCGACGGGCCGCTGACCGCCGCGCTGCGCCGCCGTGGGGCCGCGGTCCACCTGCCCCGCTGGGACGACGCTTCGGTCGACTGGTCGCGCTTCGACCTCGCGCTGGTGCGCACGACCTGGGACTACACCGCCAGGCGTGACGATTTCGTCGCCTGGGCGGCGGCCGCCGCGTCGTGTACCCAACTGTGGAACTCGGCGGACGTGCTGCGCTGGAACACCCACAAGTCCTACCTGCTGGAACTCGAGGAGCGCGGCGCGCCCGTGGTGCCCACCGCGTGGCTGGGGCAGGATGACCGGGTCGACCTGGCGGCGCTGCTTTCGATCCGCAGCTGGGACCGGGCGGTGATCAAGCCTGCGGTCGCCGCCGGGTCCGAGGGCCTGGCCCGGGTCCGTGTCGTACCAGGTCCGCCACCCGGTTCCCCGCAGGATCCACCGCCGGGGCCCACGGGCGAGCTCGACATCGTGGCGGGCCAGCGCCACCTCGACCGGCTGCTGGCCGCTGGCGACGTACTCGTGCAGCCGTTCCTCCCGGCGATCGAACGGTCGGGCGAGCTGTCGCTGATCGTGGTCGACGGCCAGGTGACCCACGCGGTGCGCAAGCAGCCAGGTCCCGGCGACTTCCGGGTGCAGGAGGAGTTCGGAGGGAGCATGCAGGTGGTCGACCCCGACCCGACGGCCCGGGAACTGGCCCGTTGGATCGTGCAGGCCACCGGGGTCGAACTGCTCGTCTCCCGGGTCGACCTCGTGGTCGACGAGGTCGGGACCTGGCAGTTGGTCGAGCTCGAGGCCACGGAACCCGACCTCTACCTGCGCGTGGCCCCGGCGGCGGCCGAACCGCTCGCCGACGCCGTGCTGCGCCGCCTGCCGCTCACGCCCGCTGCTCGAACGTGATCGACCCGTCCGCAGCGGGTCGGCTGTGCGAAGGTGGAGCAACGAGGAGAGCTGCCATGCGTGTCGCCATCACCGGAGCCACCGGACTCATCGGCCAGGCCCTGACCACCTCCTTGCGTGCCGACGGACACACCGTGCACCGGGTGGTGCGCGATCCTGCCGTGGCCGCACCCGGCGACGTGGTCTGGAACCTCGACGCCCGCACCATCGACGCTGCGGCGCTCGAAAGCGTGGACGCCGTGGTCCACCTTGCCGGCGAGCCGATCGGCGCCGCGCGGTGGACCGACGACACCAAGCGGCGGATCCGTGCCTCGCGGGTGGTGGGCACCGAACTGCTCGCCGAAACGCTCGCCGTGCTGAACTCCGGGCCGTCGGTGCTGGTGTCGTCCTCAGCGGTCGGCGTCTACGGCGACCGCGGGGACGAGGAACTCACCGAGGCATCCGCATCCGGCGATGACTTCCTCGCCGAGGTGTGCCTGGCCTGGGAAGCGGCGGCCGATCCGGCCCGCGACGCCGGCATCCGCGTCGTACACCCACGCACCGGTGTGGTCATCGCCGAAGGCGGTCCGCTGATCGACAAGATCGAGCTTCCCTTCCGCCTCGGCGTCGGCGGCCGGGTCGGGTCGGGCCGGCAGTACGTGCCATGGATCTCGCTGGTCGACGAGGTGCGCGCGCTGCGGTTCCTGATCGACAGCGAGCTGTCGGGTCCGGTCAACCTCACCGGCCCGGCGCCAGCCACCAACCTGGAGCTCACCAAGGCGCTCGGTGAGGTGCTGCGCCGCCCCACCGTGCTGCCGATCCCGACCGTGGCGATCCGGGCGTTGTACGGAGAGATGGGGGCGACGCTGGCCACCGTCAGCCAGCGGGTGCTGCCCCAGCGACTCCTCGACGCCGGCTTCGGTTTCGAGCACCCCACCTTGCTCGACGCGCTACGTGAGGCGCTGGTCACCAGGCGCTAGGGTCGCGGTGCCCGGCCGAGGCGGTCCCGGCCGAGGCGATCCCGGCCGAGGTGAGCATGGGCGAGGTGAGCATGGACGCGGACGTGATCGTCGTCGGTGCCGGCCTGGCCGGTCTGACCGCTGCGCTGCGACTGGAGCAGGCCGGTCGCTCCGTGCTGGTGCTGGAGTCCTCCGACGGGGTCGGCGGCCGGATCCGCACCGACCTGGTCGACGGCTACCGCCTCGACCGGGGCTTCCAAGTCCTGCTCACCGGCTACCCGGCGGTGCCGCGGTGGTTCGACACCGACGCCCTGGACCTGCGCTCGTTCTCACCCGGTGTGTCAATCCGCCGGGCCGCGCGTTTCGAGCGGCTCGCCGATCCGCTGCAGGATCCGATCGCCGGACTGTGCACCGCCTGGTCCCGGAGCCTGACCACGGCTGACGCGCTGAGGCTGCTGGCCTGGCGGCGTCGGGTCCTGGCCACGCCGGGGCCCGAGCTCGCCCGCGCGCCGCAGCGTGCCACCCGTGCGCTGCTGCGCGCCCGGGGGTTCTCGCCGCGGATCGTTGCCGGCTTCTTCCGACCGTTCCTCGCCGGCACCTTCTTCGATCCGGGGATGACGACCTCCTCACGGGTCACCGAGTTGGTCTTCCGCTCCTTCTTCCGTGGACGGGTCGCCGTCCCGGCGCTCGGAATGCAGCAGTTGCCCATCCAACTCGCCGCCCGCCTCCCGCTGGACGCGGTCCGTCTCGGGGCACGCGTCGTCGCGGTTCGTGACGGTCAGGTCGACGTCGCCGATGGTGGCACGCTGCGGGCCGAGCACGTCGTGGTCGCCGTCGAGGGCCCGGCGGTCACCGGGCTGCTCGACCGCCGGGCGGTGGGAACGCCGGCGCCCGGGCGGGGCACCGTGACCCTGTCGTACGCCGCGGAGGTCTCACCGCTGGGCCGGCCCGACCTCGTGCTGGACGCCGACACCGACGGGCCCGTCAACAACCTGGCCGTGATGTCCGACGTCGCTCCGACCTACGCCCCCCACGGCGGCCACCTCGTCGCCGCCTCGGTCGTCGGCGTCCCGCCGGTGGGGGACGCCGAGCTCGACCGGCAGGTCCGCCGGCAGCTGGCCGACTGGTACGGCGGGCAGGTCGCCGACTGGAGGTTGCTGCACGTCGAACGCATCGCCTACGCCCAACCGCGCCAGGACGTCCGTGACCTGCCGAGCCTCGCGCGCGAGGTGCGGGCCGGCCAGCGTCGCTGGGTCTGCGGCGACCACCGAGACACCGGTTCGATCCAGGGGGCGCTGGTGTCGGGACGCCGGACCGCCGACGCGGTGCTCGCGGCATGAGCGCACCGCCCTCTCCGCGGACCACCTCGTGTCCGTTCACCGGCCGGCTCGGGATGTGGACCGCGCTGCGTGAACACCGCCCCCAACCGCGCCCCGAACGGCTCCTGCTGCCCTCGGATCCGGCACGCTGCCCGTTCTGCCGCTACACCGACCCGGACCCCCGCTTGTTACCCGAGGCCGCCCAGCGCGGCGGGCAGCGCTGGTTCGGCCTGCACAACATCTTCCCGCCCGTTGATGGCCTGACCGGCCAGGCCGACCTTGCGGTGGCGACCGACCACGATCCGACGCTGACCCATCTCCACCCCGGTCTGGTCACCGACTGGGCGACCATGCTCGACGTCCAGCAGCGTCTGGCCGGGCGGAGCACGGACCGCTGGTCGATGCTGTCGGCCGCCACGGGCCGCACGGCCGGCGCCTCCCAGCACCATCCGCATGGCCACGTGCTGACCCCGGCCGTCCTGCCCGTGGCGACCGTGCGCCGCCAGCAGCGGCTGCTGCGGCCCGAGGTGCTCGACGTGCTGCTGGCCGAGGAGGTCACCGTGGCCGCCGTCGACGGGGTTCGGCTGCTCGCCCCGACGGTGCCGCTGGGGCCGCTGGACCTGCTGCTGCTGCCCGAGCGGGCCCAACGCTTCCTCGACGTCGACCCCGACGACGTCGCGCGGCTGATCGTGCGGTGGATCGTCGGGGTGCATGCGCTGGTCGACCCGGAGCCCGGCCTGCCGCCCACGGTCGCGCCGTTCGACGCCAAGGTCGTGCTGCATCCCGAGCTGCCCGACGGCACCGGACGCTGGTGGGGTGAGCTGACCGTGACCGACCGTCATGCGCCGGGGGTGTCGGCCGTCCCGCTCGTCGACGTGCGCTACCCGCCCGAGGTCCATGCCGAGCGGTTCCGCGAGGCCGGTACGGGCCGTTGATCTGGCCGCCGCGCGCCCGACCGGCGACACTGCGCACATGCCCAACCTCGACCTGTCCTTCGTGACCTCCGCTCCCGGTCTGGCCGGCCTGCCGCCGAGTCCGGCGGAGGTCGCCGTGATCGGCCGTTCCAACGTGGGCAAGTCCTCCTTGCTCAACGCGCTGGCCGGACGCCGCCAGCTCGCGCACACCTCCAAGACCCCGGGCCGGACCCGACTGCTCAACTGCTTCGCCCTGGCGTCGGGGGCGACCGTCGTCGACCTGCCCGGCTACGGCTACGCGAAGGTGTCGGCCAAGGACCGTGAGGCGTGGAAGCGCCGGCTGCACGCCTACCTGCGGGGACGCGAACCGCTGGTGATGACGCTCGCGCTGGTCGATGGCGAGGTCGGCCCCACCCGGCTCGACGTGGACATGATCGCTTGGCTGCGGGATCAGCAGGTGCCCTTCCAGGTGGTGGCGACCAAGCACGACAAGGTCCGCTCGTCGCAGCGGACACGCCGGCGGCGAGACTTGGCCGCCGGCTGCGGCGTCGAACCCGGGGAGGTGGTGTGGGTCAGCGCGCGTACCGGGACCAACATCGATCGCCTGCGTGGTCTGGTGATCGGATGGCTTGGTGTGCCGGGCCCCGGGTGAGGGAAGCCGGCCGGCCGCTCGGGTGTTGTGACCGGAGAGGCTCCCCGGTCCTGCGAGGGCCGGCTGATGCGACCCGGAGGTCCGCCGTGCGCCGAACGATCCCGCTGCTCACCCTGCTGGCCGTGCTCGCCGCGGCCTGCGCCACGGATTCGGAAGGCGAGATGTCCGATGCGCAGGCTGCGGATCCCGACGCCGCAACCGACGCAGACGACGGTGCCGACGAGACGCCGCCCGGCGAATCGCTCGAGTCCCCGACCGCGCCGCGTGATGAGGGGCCCGGTGAGCGCCAGGGGTTCTTCTGGGACCAACTCGACGAGCCACCGACGAGCATCGACCTCGGCGAGATCCTCAGCGGCGGCCCGCCTCCCGACGGGATCCCCCCGATCGAGGACCCCGTCTACGAGTCGATCGCGGCCGCCGGCGACTGGCTCGTCGACGACAGTCCGGTCATGGTGGTGCGTGGGCAGACCGAGACCAAGGTCTACCCGCTGGCGATCATGACCTGGCACGAGATCGTCAACGATGCGATCGACGGTGAGCCGGTCGTGGTGACCTACTGCCCGCTGTGCAACTCCGGGCTGGCGTTCTCGGCCGAACTCGACGGCGTGGTCATGGACTTCGGGACCAGCGGGCGGCTGTGGCGCTCCAACCTGGTGATGTACGACCGCCAGTACGGCAACCTGTGGACGCAGTTCACCGGCGAGGCCATCGTCGGTGAGCGCTTTCTCGGCCAGCAGCTCGCGCGCATTCCGACCACCCTGCTGGGCTTCGCCGAGGTGGCGGCCACCGATCCGGGCGCGCTGGTGCTCTCGCGCGACACCGGTCACAGCCGCGACTACGGGCGCAACCCCTACACCGGCTACGACACGGTCGGCAACGACCCCTTCGCCTTCCGCGACGAGGTCGACGGCCGCTTCCCGGCGGTGACCCGGGTGGTGGGCTTCCCGTCGGGGGACGGCACCGCCGTGCTGCTCGATCGGCTGCGCGAGGAGCGGGTGGTGGCCTTCGACGACGTCGACCACCCGGTCACGCTGTGGTGGGCGCCGGGACAGGCCAGCGCGCTCGACACCGCGACCATCGATGAGGGACGCGACGTCGGACAGACCGCAGCGTTCGTGGCCGAGGTCGACGGTGAGCTGCTCGAGTTCGAGCCGGTCGAGGATGCGGACAGCGACGACGCGGTGCGCGTGCGTGACACCCGGACCGGCTCGGGGTGGACGCTGGCCGGGCGTGCGGTCGACGGCGAGCTGGCCGGAACCCAGCTCGAAGCGGTCGCGATCGACGACACCTTCTGGTTCGTCTGGGCGGTGTTCAAGCCCGAGACCGAGGTGGTGTCGTGACCCTGAGTGCGCGGGCCGCGAACTCGAGCGCCTGCTCGGGATCGAGGCCGAGTCGCTGGATGCGTGCGGCGTACTCCTCGGCGGCCTCGGCGGCCGCGCGCTCGGCCGCGTCGCCGGTGTGGGCGACGAAGGTGCCGTGCCGTCCGCGGGTCTCGACCACGCCGTCGTGCTCGAGCTCGCGGTAGGCCCGAGCCACGGTGTTGACGGCCAGGCCGAGATCGTCGGCCAGCCGTCGCACCGGCGGCAGCCGCTGCCCCGGTGCCAGCGTGCCCGTGCGCACCTGCTGCACGACCTGGCGGCGCAGTTGCTCGAAGGTGGGGGTCGGGTCGTCGGTGGTGACGGTCAGTTCCACACGGGCGCCTCCTTCGGGGGACGCAATGAGTACGGACCCCGCCGTGGCGGGGACGCAATGAGTACGGACCCCGCCGTGGCGGGGTCCGTGGTAGTGCCTGTGGTCGCCGTGCCGGGGCGGAAGGAACCGCCCGGCCGGGCCGTCAGGTCAGAGGGGGACGACCTCGGTGGCCTGGGGACCCTTCTGGCCCTGACCAACGTTGAAGCTGACCCGCTGGCCTTCATCCAGGGACTTGTACCCCTGGACCTGGATCGCGGAGAAGTGGACGAACAGGTCGTCGCCGCCCTCGGCCGGGCTGATGAAGCCGTAGCCCTTGTCGGCGTTGAACCACTTGACGGTACCTTCTGGCATGTTCTTGTTCCCTGTCTTGACACGCGGCGACGCGGGCGGCTCCCGCGGAAAAGGGAGCATGAGGACCCAGCAGTGCGCTCAGCGCGTAACGGTACCGCCCCGCTGCTCGCACGTGGGCAACCTCGCCACAGCGGGCGCCTGGCGCACGGAATTGATTGCAGAGTAAACTATCGGTCGTACCCTCTGAACCAAGCCGACCGAGGACATTGAGCGTGGTGAACGCCGACGACGTGGTGCTGCAGCAGGTCCGACTGGACCGGGTGTGGCAGACCGTGGATCCCTTCCTGTTCTGCGTGCACCATGACGACGACTACCCCGAGGGCGACGACGAGCTCGGGCCGTGTGCCCCGCTGGTGGGTCGCAACCTCGGCATGGACTTCTCGGGGCGCGACGGCTGGTCGATGTACCACGGCGCGCTGGTGCCCGGCTTTCCGCAGCATCCCCATCGCGGGTTCGAGACCATCTCGTTCATGCGCAAGGGCTTCATGGACCACGCCGACTCGCTGGGTGCGGCCGCCCGCTTCGGCCGCGGCGATGTGCAGTGGATGACTGCTGGGTCCGGGATCGTGCATGCGGAGATGTTTCCGTTGCTCAACCGCGAAGCCCACAATGAGACGGAACTGTTCCAGATCTGGATCAACCTGCCCGCCACGGACAAGATGGTCCCGCCCCACTTCTCGATGCTGTGGAGCCACCAGATCCCTCGCCACGTCTTCCTCGACCATGCCGGGCGGCCCACCGAGGTCACGGTGGTTGCCGGCGAGTTGGTGGCGGGCCAGCCCGCCCCGGCACCGCCACCGCACTCCTGGGCCTCCCGGCCCGACACCGACGTGGGGATCTACCACGCGGCCCTCGCGCCGGAGGCGGCGTGGCGGCTCGGGCCGGCGGCCGACCCCCGGACCGTGCGCACGGTCTACGTGTTCGCCGGTGGCTCGGTGCGCATCGGCGACCGTGAGGTCGAGGGTGGCCATGCCGCGGTGGTGCGTTCGGAGGCGCAGCTCACGCTGATCGACACCGGTGACGCCGCCGAGGTGCTGGTGCTCCAGGGCCGGCCGATCGGTGAGCCCATCGCGCAGTACGGTCCATTCGTCATGAACACCCGGGCCGAGATCCAGAAGGCCTACCACGACTACCAGGAGACCCACTTCGGGGGCTGGCCGTGGCCGGTCGACGATCCCAACCACGGACCCGAAGTGCGCCGTTTCGCCCGCCACGCCGACGGCCGGGTCGAGCAGCTCGCCGCTACCGGATAGGTAGGGTCGGAACCGACGGAGGTAGCTCGTGGAGCTGTGGCAGATCTGGCTGGTCGGTCTCGGGACGGTGTCCGCGCTGATGCTCGCGACCTGGGTCGCCAGCCTCGTGCGGCGTGACGTGAGCTTGGTTGACCGGGTCTGGGGGCTGGCCTTCGTGGTCCTGGTCTGGACCTACGCGATCGCCGCAGAGACGTGGACCCCGAGGACCTGGCTGATTGCCGCGCTGGTGACGGTGTGGGGGCTGCGGCTGTCGATCTACCTCACCTGGCGCAACTGGGGGCACGGCGAGGACCAGCGCTACCAGGCCATGCGCCGGCGCAGCCCCGACACCTTCGCGCTGCGCAGCCTGCTGACGGTGTTCGCCCTACAGGGGGTGCTGGCCTGGGTCATCTCGCTGCCGCTGCTGGCCGCTGCGGTCGGCGACGCCCCCGAGACGCTGATCTGGCTGGACCTGGTCGGCGTTGCGGTGTGGGCAGTCGGGCTGTACTTCGAGGCGGTCGGGGACTGGCAACTGTCGCGCTTCCTGGCCGATCCGGCCAATCGCGGTCGGGTAATGGACCAGGGGTTGTGGCGCTACACGCGCCACCCCAACTACTTCGGCGACACGGTCGTGTGGTGGGCCTTCTTCCTGGTGGCACTGTCCACCGGCGCGTGGTGGGCTGCGCTCGGTTCGGTGGTGATGACCCTGTTCATCGTCAAGGTGTCGGGCGTGGCGCTCACCGACCGCCGTATGGGTCGGGACAAGAGCAAACGCAAGGGGTACGACGAGTACGTGCGCCGCACCAACGTGTTCTTCCCGGGTCCGCCCCGCGCGTGAACCTGCGGGGTGGCTGCCCGATTCACACCCCACGGCGAAGGACGCGATCCGGGGTGATGCGCAGGATCGCGCGTTCCGAGGTGATCTGGCCGGCGTCGTAGTCGCGTCCGAAGTAGCGCTGCGCGCAGGCATCGATGTGCTCGCGCGCCACCGAGCCCTGCACGATCTCGGTGACGCGCCCGCGGACCTCGACGTAGCGGTAGGGGTCGTGAGCTGCTGGGGGTTGGTTCATCACCTGTAGGCGGCGGTCTTCGTCTGTCGTGGGCGGTGGTGTGGACGGGATGTCGCAGGGGCGTGGGATGCTGTCGGTCATGCGTGAGATC
>SLLJ01000215.1 GCA_007134165.1 Nitriliruptoraceae bacterium
GCCGCGGAAGCGATGCCGCGGAAGCGATGCCGCGGAAGCGATGACGGAGGTGAGCGACCGATGGTGGCAGGTGGAGGCCGTGGGACCATGGACCGCAGAGGACCCCGGGTCCTCATGCTCGCCGCCGCGGTGGTGGTGGTGATGGTGGTCGTGGCAGCATGCACGCCCGCCGACGTCGAGCCGGACGAGCCGGAAGTCGCGGCTGCCACGAATGTTCCGGAGCTGGTCCGCGAGGTGGCGCCCCAAACGGTCTCGGTGGAGATCACGGGGGCAGACGGCGTCCCGGGTGCGGGTAGCGGCGTGATCTGGAGCTCCGAGGGCGACATCGTCACCAACGCCCACGTGGTCGCGATCGCCGAGGAGGTCGCCGTCGTCCTCGCGGACGGCAGCCGCTTCGACGCGGAGGTGCTGGCGACTGACGTGCGCACCGATGTCGCGGTGCTTCGCATCGAGGCGAGCGGCATCCCTGCCGCGACCTTCTCCGGCGCGCTGCCCGAGATCGGCGACTTCGCGCTGGCGTTGGGCAACCCGCTCGGCTTCCAGAACACCGCCACCGCGGGCATCGTCGCGGGTGTCGACCGCTCGCTGCCCCTGGTGCCGGGCGGACCGACATTGGTCGGCCTGATCCAGACCGACGCCGCGATCTCGTCGGGGAACTCCGGCGGTGCTCTCGTGGGAGCCAATGGCGAGGTGATCGGCATCAACGTGGCCGCGATCGAGGGGGAGCAGGTTCCTGGTGTCGCGCAGGGCCTGGGCTTCGCGATCCCGTCGACGACGGTCGTCCCGGTGGTCGAGCAGCTCCTGGAAGACGGCGAGGTGGCACACGCCTTCCTCGGTATCGCAGGGGTGAGCGTCAGTCCGCAGCTCGCGGACCGCTTCGACCTGCAGGCCGAGCGCGGCGCACTCATCGGTGAGGTGCAACCGGGTGGCCCGGCGGACGAGGCCGGCCTGCGGCAAGGCGACGTGATCGTGGTTCTCGACGACGAGGACGTGGACAGCCTGGGTGACCTGCTGCGCATCCTGCGCCGACTCGAGCCCGACGAGCGCGTCGCGGTCGACGTCCTGCGCAACGGAGAGCAGATGACGGTCGAGGTCACCTTGGGCGAACTGCCGGACGAAGAGCTGAGAGCGCCAGCGCCGACGCCATGACCGCACGGCCACGCCCGACCGACGTCGTCACCGTCGGTCGGGCGGGAACGGCACGCCGGCCAGTGTGCTCAGTCGCGGATCGGTTGAACCACCTCGGTCGTCCAACTGTTGTCTTCAGGCAGCTCGATCGGGTTGATGTGGTGGATCGCCCACGGTGCACCGACGGGCTCGACACCGGTCCGCTCCATCCAGGCCTGCAACGCCTCGAAGGCCTGCTCCAACTCGTCAGGTGTCCCTCGGTGCCATGTCACGGCGGCGGGCCCGGCCGGCAGTGACGAGGACTTGACCGCGTCCTTGGTCGTGATGCGCTCGGCGGTCGGCAGGCCAGCTTCGACGTCGACGTGCCCGTCGCGCGCGTGATAACGCGCGAACGGTTGGCCGACCGCGGTCACGCCGATGCGTTGCAGATGCAACGCCACCGTGCCGTAGACCCCGGACAGCCACGAGGTCAGCTCGCTGGCGGCCATCCGGCGTCGCACGACCGCGGTGTCCTGCTTCTCGAACGTTCGGGTCTCGATGTCGTAGATGTCGGCACCTCCGTCGTGGATCATCGAAGGTAGATCGTCGCCGCGCCATCCGACCCCGTCTGATGGTCCTCGATCACGGGCCCGCAGCGTGCGACCATGACGGACGCGGCACGGGTGCGAGGCCTACTGGAAGCAGCAGCAGCGAGCCTCTCGCCGGAGCAACCTCCGACGCCGTCGTGATCGGCGGCAACTCACCAGGATGGTGCATCCCCCCGGTGCCAGTGAGGGCACCACCCGGACAGGAGCACCTCGATGTCCCTCGCGCAGGCCGCCTCGGTGCTCGCCGCCGTCCTGATCGCCGGGGTCGCCGTGTTCCAGCTCGCACTCGCTGCTGGTGTGCCCTTCGGGGAGGCCGTGCTCGGCGGCAAGGCTCCCACCAACGACGGGGTGCTGACCCCACCGTTCCGCATCCTGGCGGTGGTGCAGGCGCTCGTACTCGTCGCGCTCGGTTGGGTGCTGCTCGCCCGTACCGAGGTGGCGGGCATCACGCTGCCGGCGGGCGGCACACCGTCGTGGCTGATCTGGACGATCCTGGTGTTGCTCGTGCTCAACACGCTGGGCAACTTCACCGCCCCCCATCCCATCGAGCGCTGGGTGATGGGCTCGATCACCCTGGTGCTCTCGGGGCTCACGCTGGTCATCGCGCTCAGCGCAGAGTGAACTGCTTGCGCGGCCGGCGGCATCGTCGGATCCTGAGCCGCTGCCGCATCGTCAGGCGAGCAGGTCGAGTCCGAACGCGGAGGCGATCGCGACGACGACCGCCCAGACCACCAGTCCGAACCCCATCCATCGCAGCGTGCGTCGGATGCCGCTTCCGGTGGCGAGCGCCGCCAGGGTGGCGACGTGCGTGCCGGTCGTGATCGGAGCGAGCAGCGCCGCACCGGGCACCCCCCAGCGCTCCACGATCGCGCGGGACCGCTCAGACCGAGAACTGGCCGCGCGGTCCCTCGAAGGCCGCCGGCGGCGCCACCACCCGAGCATCCGTTCGCCGGCCAGGGCGACGAGCACGACCGTCGCCAGGTTGCCGGCGACGGCGACCAGCGCCACCGGCACGGCCGGGAGGCCCGCGAGCATGGCCGCAGGGATCACGAAGAAGACCTCGATGACCGGCGTTGCCGCCGCAACGAACACGAGCAGGTAGGCCCACCAGCCGCCGCCGTCGAACGTCACCTCCATCACCACCCCCAAGCCAGCCGGACGGTACCCAGACGCAGACGCCGCCGACCTCCTCAGAGCCAGTGGGTCCGGTCGATGAAGGACGTCTGCCCCGGGTTGGCGGCCAGCAGATCCGCGAGGAGTTCGATGTAGGTGCCGATGGTGGACCGCGTGCGCGGCAGGCTCGCATCCGAGGTGAACACGAGACCGGCGTGGTGAGCCCCCTCCTCGGCGAGGTGCTGCGCGAGGACGATGAAGTCCACCACGTTGTTGGTCAGCAACGTTCGTCCCTCGTCGGCGCACCGTTCGAGCAGGGCCGCATCGCTGAGGTCGTGCCAGGCCCGCTCGCGGGCGGCGACGACGTCGTGGCCCCGGTCCCTGAGCCGGGAAGCGATCGCCTGGGAATAGTGGTGGTCGAGCGCCAGCCTCACTCGAGCGCCTGCTGCTGACGCTCCCAGCGCGCGCGCTGCTCACGTGCGAGGTCGGCTGCCACCTCGAGGTCCTGTTCCACCTCGGCGGGGAAGTCGGCGTAGTAGGCGAGCGCGGCTCGAACGCTGCCCACCTCGATACCGAGGTACTGCGCCGTCGCCTCGACCGAGCCGTGCTCACCTCGGAGCGTCGCGATGACGTCGTGGACGAACAGGCGGGTACCGATGAGCGCGGGCCGACGTCGACCGGACCCACCCGCACGGAAGCGGATCAGCGGGTGGTCGTCCGTCCGGACCGCCTCACCCAGCAGCTGATCCACCAGGGCGTTCCTCGACAGATTCCGCGCCGCTGCACGCTGTTCGAGCAGTTCGAGCGTCCGCGACGAGAGCCGGAAGGAACGCTGCGTCATCGACTGATCGGTCCCCATGCAACGCAAGGTATCACGGTGGGTCACAAGTGAGATGAGGGCTGGTCGACCCCGGCGACCCCGGGCGCCGCTGCGGCCACCGGCGACGGTGGACGGGAGCAGGCCGGCGTTCTGCCCGCTGTCGCTGTCGGTCGCCGAGCCCGTGCGGATGCTCGACTTCGAGCTCCCCGAGCATCCGGTGTACGACGCCGGGGAGCTGCGGTGGTTCGACGACGACGAGCGTGGAACGGGGATGCTCGCCTTCCTGACCCGCCGCCCGGACCGGGTCGTTGACCACGAGGTGCAGCCCGGGCTGCGGCTCGATCCGGCCACCTTTCCCCTCGGCGGTGGCAACCGCTCCTGGAACGTGACCGACATCGATCCTGCCCGGCTCGAGGTGACGAGGGACGGGGTCGTGGCCGAGGCCGGGTTCTGGACACCGACGGGCGGCGGATCGAGATCCACGTCGACGACCGTGACAGCCAGCCACGCCGACGCGCCGGCCTGCTCGCCCCGGCCAGCGACGACATCGAGGTGCAACGCAGCCTGTTCGTCGTGCGGATGCCGAGCTTCGACCTGGTGCGCACCACACCGCCCGCTGCCGCGATCCGCATCGACGGCATCGACGGCGAGGACGTCGACACCCACCGCATACCCCTCGAGCGTCTGCACCGGCAGCGGGTCATCAAGGACACGGCTGCGCTGGTGGCCGTTGAGGTCAACCCCGACCCGATCGCCGACACCGAGGCGGTACGTGCCGTGGTCGCGGCGCGCGGCGGGCACCGCGCGCAGCTGCTGTGGCCACCGATGCCCGACCCCACGACGATCGCGGACGGCGTCGAGGTGTCGGGACGCTGGGGGCTGAAGGTCAACGAGGCTCGGCTGGTGTCCGGCCCGTGGTCCGCGCGGCGTACGGGCCAGCAGGTCGAGATCGTCCTGGACACCGACACGCCCTGGCGGCCCGGTCGCCGGCCGTGGTTGCTGCGTGGGCTGATCCGGGCGCGGGCGTGCGCCGGTCCCCGGGCGTGCGCGGGTCCGCGCGCCCCGGCGCCGCTGCCGCCCCCGGGGCAGAGCCAGGCCGTGTCACCACAGCTGCGGGCGCAGCCATGGACGTCGGGTCGGCTGCATGCCTCGGGCACCACGGGCCAGCAGCAGCGCCGTCACCACCGCCACGACCGCCCAGAGCACCGGCTCGGCCGGGTCGAAGGTGCCCGTCGACACGGTGATGAAGGCATGCATCGACAGCAGCGCCAGCCCCAGGGTCAAGGTCTTGACGAGCACGATCGCCGCCAGGACCGGCGCCACCGGATGCCCCCGCAGCAGCAGCACCCCGGTCAGCAGCACCAGCGGCAGGGCGAGACCGAGGTCCAGGACGTGCACGATGCTCGGCAGGTCGTAGGTGAACAGCGAGTCGGGGACTCCGCCCGGCCACACCGACAGGATGTCGACCAGCCACAGCACGGAGAACAGGGCACCGACGACCAGCAGGAACCACGCAACCCCCCGACGGGGAACCTCGGCGAACGCCTCGGCGATGGCCTCACCGTCCAGGCGGAACAGCCCGTTGAGGAGCCCGAACGTGGCCAGGCCGATCGCGGCGATGTAGAGCAGCAGCGCATCGTTGTACGGGGTGACCACGTACATGAGGTAGGTGTAGGCCACGTAGAGGGTGACCGCGCACCACACGATGTGGCCGGCGAGCGAGCCGGCACGAGCCCGGACCGCTCCCCAGACCAGCGCGACCGCGGCGCCCAACGTCACCAGGTCCTGCCCCCTCAGGGTCTCCGGCAGCGTCGGTCGCACCCCCTCCGGCGCGCGGTAGGCGCCTTCCACGAGCAGTCCGTACCCGGTGGCGGCCAGCAGTACCGCGGCCAGCAGCAGCGAGTACCACAGCGGCAGCGGCTCGCCGGAAGACCGCGTCGTCGCAGCCGTCCCCCGCGTCAGGTCCTCGTCGATGCTCGCCATCACGTCGTCCTCGCTTCGGTGCGGTCCGAACTCGTCGATCACCACGAGCCGGGCCCGGCCGGGTGGCAGGTGCCGGGGGGTCGGCTTGATCTTCCGGCTGCGACCAGTGGCCGGGAGGGCCGAAGTCCCCGCCTCACGGGACCGGACGACCCGGGCGCCGGAGCACACCCGTCGTCGCCGTCCAGGACGGCGCCCACCTGACCCAGGGCGGCGCAGCGCCGACACGATCGGCTGGTCACGGTCACAGCCCGGCGCGGTCGAGACGCTTCATGAGTTTGCGGCGTCGCTTGTACCCGGCGCGGATCTCGGCCACGAGACGGTTGAGGTCGGTGTCCTGGCCGAGCCGCTGGTAGAGGGGCCGCATCAGCGTCAGCAGACGCACCACCTCGTCATGGGCGTGGTCCTTGGCGGGTTCCAGCGCAACCTCGAGGTGGCGGCGGTAGACCGTGATCGCGTCGGAGGGCTGCTGGTCCGCCCGGCGCTTGGCGAGCTGAAGCTCGAGCGGCGGCCGACACCCGTGCGCGTCGGCTGCCTCCCAGGCAGCGTCGACGTCCTCCTCGAACAGCAGGATCTCAACCAGCGTGCTGCCATCGCGACGCTGCCAGGGCGATCGACTCGTCGCGGTTCGCGGTCGCTGGCCCTCGATGGCGTCGCGCAGCACCGCCAGGGCGGGTGCGCGTTCGGCGGGCCACGCACCCTCTGCCTCGGCGCAGGATCGGAGCCGTCGGTAGGTGCTCAGGGATTGCGTGCGGGTGAAGAGTTCACGCGCGTCATCCAGCGCCGGAGCGGACCGGCCCGCGGCGGTGTGGAGGTCGACGAGCAGCTCCAGCAGCCGCAGCTCACCGGGCAAGGCGGCGCGGCCCCGCTCGGCCCAGTCCAGTGCGAGGTCGTCGCGGCCGTGGGTCCGGCACGCCTTCGCGATGCGCAGGTAGGCGTAGCCGGACGAGCAGTCGCGGGCCACGACCTCTACCAGCGCATCGAGCCCGCCCGTGGTCGCCGCGAGGTGCTCCATGACCGTACGGATCCGGAACCAATCGGTGGACCCGTCGCGGGAGGCATCGCCGGCGGTGAGTGTCGGCACTTCGGCCCACGGCTGCTCGGCCAGAGCTCGGTAGGCGGCCAGCCCGTCGTCGCCGCGCACGGGTGCATAGTCGCCGACCGCGCTGAGGTAGCGGTCCAGCTCGAATCCCAGCGCCCACCGCAGCAGCTTGCCGGCGAGTACGGCTGGATCCGGTGGTGCCTGCCGACACGCCTCGAGGTGCAGCGCCATCGCGCGCTCGAACAGCTCGGAGAGGTGGCCGTCGGAGTCGTCGAGGTGGCCCACGCTGGCGTCGAGTTCCTCCAGCGTCAGCTCCGCCAACTCGACGACCTCGGCCGTGAACCCCGACTCCATCAGAGCGCCCAGATCATCGATCACCGCCTCGACCTCGTGGCGCCACGTCCAGGCCGCGCGGTAGGGCACGTAGCCCCCGTTGTCGGAGGTGGCGAAAGCGAACGCGTCCTCGATCGCCGCCTGATGGGGCGCCACGTCGAGCCGGCCCGGTCCCCCGGCTGCGGCCAGCCGGTCCAGCTCGCGGCGGAGCTGCGGATCCCTTGCGGCCCGGTCGACCAGCAGGTCGCGGAGGTGATCGGCTGGCAGGCGCACGAACAGGGCCATGAGCAGACCGCGGGCTCGGAGCGGTCAGGCGACGTCGAACGAGTCGGCGCCCATGAGGAAGTGGTAGTTGTCGCGGCCGACGGTGCGTTCGAGGGTGCGCATGATCCGCGCAGCGTCGTCGTGGGGTCCCTGGATGTAGAAGGGCTTGCCGTCGCGGCCGAACTCGATGGCGCACGGGTCGGTCAGCGGCCCGAGGTGGCCCCCGGCCCGACGCAGGTCAGGATGCGGCTCGAAGCCCAGCCCACGCGCGTACTCGACGGCGCCCCACACCAGGTGCCGGGCCAGCTCGATCGGCGCCAGAAGCGGCGGGCCGTCGAAGCCACCGAAGTACCGGTCGACGAAGGTGGGCAGACGTCGCTCGCTCATCCGTCGCGGCGGCAGGGCGTCCTTGACGCCGAGGCAGTAGGTGTCGACGAGGTACCCGCTCACCGACACGTCGCCGCCGGCACGACGCGGCCCACGCGCCACCAGCACCGCGACCAGACCGGACGTCGACTCGATCCCGGGACGCTGGCGATCTGGCCAGTCCCGGGCACCGTCCACGGTCAACCCGCTGCTCCAGCCGGCGCTCACCCAGCAGCCGGACACGGCGGGCTCGGCCGTCCCCGACCGCTCCTCCCGGTCGATCGCACGCACCAGCGGTGCGACGCTCCCCCGCGGAACCCCAAGGACGCGTGCGATGTGGTTGGTCGACGCTCCCTCCGCATGCAGCTCACGCACCCGTGCCTGCAGTTCGGCATCGTTCATTTCGCGGCACCTCCCGTGTTGTGGACGCGACCGTTCTATCAGCACTCGGTGCCCGAACCGTGGAGGTGGCGTACGGTGCAGATGACCGACCCCACGCTCCCGGACCCAGGGGCACCGCAGCGTCCACCCGCCGGGGACGACGGGCGCCTGCACGTGCTGTGGACGTTCCCGGACGGCACCGCCCCCGATCCGTAGGCTTCCACGGTGGACGCGCACGCCGAGCGTCGGAAGAGTTCGCGCCGCCGGCCGTGCGACGCCATCGGTCCCGTGCGTGCCCAAGCGATGGTCCACGCGGCGGAACGAGAACGGGGAGTCGATGCCGCAACCACCCGACGACCTCGAGGAAGCGCTCGGTCTGGCCGGGCTGCGCGATCGACCTGCCGCACTCGGCTGCCTCTGCTCCTGCCACACGCGCCGGTTCGGGCGGCCGACCCACGTCCGCGCCGACGGCACCTCGACGTACGACACCCTCGACCGCGCACCGCTGCACGACGACGGGGCGAGCTGTCCATGCCAGCTGACTTCTGAGGAGCGTGAGCAGGCACGCCGACGGTTCGCCGAGCACCTCGACGAACTGCGCGCCGAGCACGAGCTCAGCGGTCGCGCCGCAGCCACCGATCGGGACCGGCAGCGGGCGCGGGCGCTCGCACACCGGGCCGGCCTCGAACGGTTCGAGCTGCTCGGCGAGTGGGTGCCGCTCGCCTTCGAGGGCACCTGGCGCGGCGACCACGTCTACTTCCGGTCCCGGCACGGCACCTGGCAGCTCGAACGGGACCGGGACCGGCCCGAGCGATGGGGCACGGTCGTCGCTCAGGGCGCCGAGGCCGACCACGATCCCGACCAGGGTTGGGTCGACGGGGAAGGTGCCGGACCGATCGA
>SLLJ01000211.1 GCA_007134165.1 Nitriliruptoraceae bacterium
CCCGGCGGCGGATCGGTACCACCCGGCGGCCGGCCGGTGGCGCCGACCGATTCGTCACCAGCGGTGGGCGCGCGGTCGGCGGGACCTCCCGCCCGGCCCTCGGTGCGGTCCAGGCGCCCGGTGAGCGCGGCGCGGATGCCCAGCACCCAGGTCGGGGTGCGCACCCCGGGTGCGGGGACCAGGGTCAGCGGCACGCTGCCGTAGCGGGTGCGCCGGGCCTCGAAGGCCGGCCGCCAGCCGGTGAGCACCGCGGGCAGCAGCAGCGCGCCCTCGGCCGCCAGCCCCTTGTCGCGCAGGCGGTCGGGGTCGGCGTTGGCGCCGTACGCGACCGACCAGCGCAGCTCCTCCGGCAGCCGGTCGGCCCCGATCGACACCGGCCGCTCGGCGTCGTCGGTGACCAGGACCGGGCCGTCGGGCCGCCGGCCGGGGTAGGCGTCCGGGTCGAAACGCCAGCCGGCGAGCTCACTGCGGGGCACGGTCACGGCGACTCGCGGTCACCGGCTGGGACGTCGAGCAGTTCGCCGTGCTCGAGTAGGCGGCGCAGGCCCGCCTCGTCGGCGATCGGCACCCCGAGCGACGCGGCCTTGTCCCGCTTGGAGCCGGGGTCCGCCCCGGCCACCACCAGCGAGGTGCGGCCCGACACGCTGCCGGTGACCTTGGCGCCACGGACCTCGAGCGCTTCCTTGGCCTCCTCGCGGGTGAAGCCTTCCAGCGTGCCGGTCACCACCACCGTCCAGCCGGCGAGCAGGTCGGGGTCGACGTCGGCGTCGCCAGGCGCCACCTCGGCATCGGCGGTGACGCCGAGCGCGACGAGGTCGTCGACCAACTGGGCGTTTCGGGGGGTGGCGAACCAGGAGTGCACCGCCCGGGCGATGATCGGACCGATGCCGTCGATCGCTTCGAGGGTCTCGGGGTCGGCGTCGCGGATGGCCTGCAGGCTCGGCAGGGCCCGGGCCAGCAGCTTGGCGTAGGTGGGCCCGAGATGGCGGATGTTGAGCGCGACCAGCACCCGATCAAGGGGCCGAGTGCGGCCCGCCTCGATTCCGGCGAGCAGGTTGTCGACCCGCTTGGCACCCCACTTCTCCAGCCCCAGCAGCGCCTCGCGGTGCTCGTGGAGCCGGAAGATGTCGGCGAGGTCGGCGACCAGGCCCTCGGCCAGCAGCAGATCGACGGTCTGCTCGCCGAGACCCTCGATATCCAGCGCCCCGCGACCCGCCAGGTGGGTGAGCGACTCGCGCAGCCGGTTGGGGCAGTCGACGTTCTCGCACAGATGGTTGGCCTCGCCCTCGGGGCGGACCAGCGGCTCGCCACAGAACGGGCAGTCGGCCGGCATCGACCAGGGTTCGGCGTGCTCGGGCCGTTCGGCGAGCACTGGGCCGACCACCTCGGGGATCACGTCTCCGGCCCGGCGCACGATCACGGTGTCGCCGACCCTGACGTCCTTGGCCTGCACCTGCAGTTCGTTGTGCAGCGTCGCGTAGGTGATGGTGGTCCCGGCGACCAGGACCGGGTCGAGCACGGCGTAGGGCGTGGCCTTGCCGGTGCGCCCGACGTTGACCTCGATCGCCCGCAGTCGGGTCTGCTGCTCGACGGGAGGCAGCTTGTAGGCGATCGCCCAGCGCGGCGCGCGGGCGGTGAACCCCAGCAGCTCACGCTGACGCAGGTCGTCGACCTTGACCACCACCCCGTCGATCTCGTAGCCGACGTCGTGGCGGCGCTCGGTGGCGCGCTGAACGAACACCGAGATGGCGTCGAGGTCGTGGACCACCTCGGTCTCGGGCGCGACCGGCAGCCCGGCAGCGTCCAGCCAATCCAGCGCCTGCGCATGCCGGTCGAAGGCCAGGCCCTCGAGCTGCCCAATCCCGTGGCACCAGACCGCCAGAGGACGCTGACGGGTGACCTCGGGATCCTTCTGGCGCAGCGCCCCGGACGCGGCGTTGCGCGGGTTCATGAACGCCGCCTCGCCCTGCTCGATGCGCTCGGCGTTCATCGCGTCGAAGTCGGCCAGCGGGTAGTACACCTCACCGCGCACCTCGAGCACCGCAGGTGGGTCCTCGACCGTGAGGCGGTAGGGGATGTCGTCGATGGTGAGCACCTGGGCGGTGACATCCTCGCCGACCTCGCCGTTGCCGCGGGTGGCGGCGGTGGCCAGCACCCCGTCGCGGTAGACGAGGTTGATCGCCACGCCGTCGATCTTCAGTTCGCACACGTAGCCCATCGGGGGGGCGTCGGCGGCCTGAGCCTGCTCCTCGTCGGCGGCCGCACCGGTGGCCGCGGCCAGCCGACGGGCGACCCGCTGGGCCCAGGCCGCCAGCTCCTCGGACGAGAACGCGTTGTCGAGGCTGAGCATCGGCTGCAGGTGCGTGAACGGCGGGAACGCTCCAGCCGGCGGCGAGCCCACCCGCTGAGTCGGCGAGGAGGCGGTGACCAGCTCGGGGTGCGCCGCCTCGAGCGCCTCGAGCTCCCGGAACCGGGCGTCGTACTCCGCGTCGGTCATCGGAGGGGCGGAGAGCACGTCGTAGCGGTAGCGGGCATCACGCAGGCGGCGGGCGAGTTCGTCGTGGCGGGCCCGGGCCTGCGCGAACGTGTCGTTCGGATCGGGGTCGGACACGGCGGGCCTCGCAGCTCGGGGCTCGACGATGCTACTGGGCCGGACGCCGGGGCCGGCCGAAGCGCGCCGTCGTCCACAGCCGTGACCGGGACCACCTGGCGACCGTCACAGAAAGAACGTATGTTCGATCCATGAGATCTTCGACCCTGCTGCACGGTGCCGGCCCTCAGCGGACATTCCCACGCTTCGCCCGCGAGAGCGGGAGCGGGTACGTCACCGACCCGCTGCCCTGGGACCAGGTCCCGCACCCGGCCGACACCCCGCCGGCGTCGCTGGGAGCGGTGCGCAGCCCTCCGGGCCCCCGGGCCGATCAGCTCGGCCCGCCGCCGGAACCCTCACTTCGCGACGCGGTCCAACAGGCCCGGTGGTGGCTGGACCAGATCCGGGAGCTTGCGGCCTCGGCGGCGGTAGGTGGCGGGGAGCTCGGCGGGCTCGTGGACCTCATCGCCGCGGTCGACACGGGCCAGGCGGCGATGACCACCCTGAGCGCCCGGATCCAGCGTCACCGACTGGCCCCGCGCACGACGGGCCTGACCCTGGACGCGTTCCTCGCCTGCCAGGCGGCGCTGCCGGACGGTGACCGGCGCCGGCTACTGCGCAGCGCGGACACCCTGCGTGCGATGCCCCGGCTGGCCGAGGCGGTGCGGGCCGGACAGGTGGGCGGCGCGACGTTGGCGGGGATCGTGAGCGAGGCCGGCCGTCTGCGCGCGGAGGCCCGGGCCCGCCTCGACGCGATGTTCGGTGACACCGACCGGCTGGGGCAGCTCGGCCCGGAGGAGCAACTCGATGCGGTACGTGATGCGGTCCGGTCCCTGGCTGGCGACGACGCCGGCCGCGACGAACGCCAGGCCGTGGAACACCGCTTCCTGGCGGTCCAGCCGCGCCTCGACGGCGCGCTCACCGGCTACTTCGAACTCGACGCCGAGGGGGGTGCGACCCTGCTCGATGCCCTCGATGCGGCCGCGCCCCCACCATCGAGTGGCCCGCAGGACGTGAGCACCCACGCCCGGGACGACGATCCCGCATCTCCGGCGACGCCGGCCAACTGGCCACGGCGGCGACGCGGCCGGCAGCGGGCCGACGGGCTGGTGACCTTGGCCGAGACCTACCTCGGAGCGCCGCTCGCCGCCGACACCCCGCGCCGGGCCCGACCGCGGCTGCTGGTGCTGGCCGACCTGGCCACCCTGACCGGCGACGACGAGCATGCGGCAGCGGCCCGCCTGCTGTGGGCGGTGCAGGGCGGCCCGGCGCGGCTGACCCCCGAGGCGGTCCGGCGGCTGGCTTCGGATGCCGACCTGCGGCTCATCCTGCACGACGACGGCGAGGTGCTCGGCACGACGGCCCCCACCGCCACCATCTCCCGGGCCGTGCGCGACGCGGTGATCGCCCGGGACCAGGGCTGCCGGTTCCCGGGCTGCCGCGCGCCGGCGGCCTGGACCGACCTGCACCACGTCGTGGCGCGCGAGCACGGAGGTCCGACCACGCCGGCCAACCTCGCTGCCCTCTGCCGCCGCCACCACACTGCGGTCACCACCGGCGGGTGGCGACTGACGATGACCCCCGACGCGATCGTCACCGTCCGCCGCGGTCGGCGCGTCGCCACGGGCCTGCCCCCGCACCGCCGGCGGCTGCGCACCGACCCGCCGGAGGACTGAGCGACGGGTTCAGGCGTCCTCGGCCGGGGTGGGGGGTGCGTCGGGCGCGTCAGCGGCGTCGGGCGCGGAGCCGATCGTCGCGTCGACCTCGATCTCGACCACCCACCGCGGGTCGGCGAGTCCGGCGGCCACGACCAGCGTCGCCGCCGGACGAACCCGACCGACCATCGCGTGGTGGACCTCGTTGACCGCGTCGAACACCGCGGGTTCGGTCACGTAGGTGCGCGTGCGCACCACCTCGTCGAGGCTGGCACCGGCCTCGACCAGCGCCGCGCGGATGATCGCCCAACAACGCTGTGCCTGGTGCTTGGCATCGCTCGCACAGCCGCCGTCGGGTTCAACCGGCCCCGTGCCCGCGACGTGGACGTGCTCCCCGACGCGAACCGCCCGACTGAAGCCCACGATCGGCTCCCACGGAGACCCTGAACTGATGGTGTGGCGCGGCATGGCGAGACCTCCGGCGAGACCTCCAGGGGGTGATGCGGGCGTCCTCCACAACGCTAGCGGGGGGAAATCGGTCGGTGCCCCACTCACGGCCACCCGGCCGCCAGGATCTGTTCACCCGCCCGCAACCTGCCCACAGGGGTGTCGCTACCTACGGCCTCTACCGTAAACGGCGGAGAACAGGAACCGCCATGGCAGCCCTCGACACCCGCCACGCACCGCACCAGCCCGCACCCGTCCGCGTTCCTCGCAGCAGCACCCCGGCACCTCGCCGTGCACCAGCCTCGGAGTTGCGCTGGACCGCAGGGATGCTGTGGCTGATCGGCCTGCTGCCGTCGATGGGGCTCGGGCTGTTGCTGTTCGACTCGTGGCTCGCTCCGGTGCCCGCAGGTGCGCTCGGCGTCGTGCTGCTGAGCGTGATCATCGTGCCGGCCTCGAAGCTGGCCATCCTCCGGGCCGAGCGTCGCAACAACCGCTCCGCACGGCGCTAGCCCGCGCCGTCCGAGGTCGAGCGGTCCCGCTCCCGGATCGACGGTCGCTGCGCCCCCGTGATGCGCCCACCCCCCAGGCAGTGCACATCCTCGACGTCGTAGACCACGGCGGCCTGTCCGGTGGCCACCCCGTGCACCGCGACGTCGAGGTGAAGCCGGACCGCAGCGCCCGGCCCGTCCTCTGAACCGTCGCCCGGCACGGCCTCTGGCACGTCCCCCAGCACGGCCTCGACCCGCGCCGGGACACTGGCGCCGTGGGCGCGGACCTGCACGCGTACCGGTCCGCTCGGTGCCCGCCCGGCGACCCAGGACGGGTCGGCGACCTCGATCCGGCGGCAGGCGAGCAGCTCCCGGGCCCCGACGACCACCGTGGCCGAGGCGGCATCGACCTCGACGACGTAGCGGGGCTCGGGCCGGTCCGCGCCGGACGCGTGCGCGCCCGCGAGCCCCAGGCCCCGGCGCTGCCCGACCGTGTAGCGCCACACGCCGTCGTGCCGACCCACCTCGGCGCCCTCGACGTCGACGATCGGGCCGGGCGCCGGAGCCAACTGCGTGGCGAGGTAGCCGGCGGTGTCACCGTCGGGGATGAAGCACACATCGTAGGAGTCGGGCTTGTCGGCCACCCGCAGGTTCCAGGCGGTGGCGAGCCGACGGACCTCGTCCTTGACGTGCTCGCCCACCGGCAGCAACGTCGCGGCGAGTTGCTCAGCGGTCGCCACATACAACACGTAGGACTGGTCTTTGCGCCGGTCCGCGGCGCGGTGCAGCGACACCCCCGGACCCGGCTCGGTGACCCGCGCACCACCTCGACGCAGCCGAGCGTGGTGTCCGGTCGCCAACGCATCGAAGCCCAAGGCGCGGGCGCGCTCGAGCAGCCCGGCGTACTTGACCCGCTCGTTGCAGGTCACGCACGGGTTGGGCGTGGCCCCGCGCGCGTAGGTGGCGGCGAACGGGGCCTGGACCTCGGCGGCGAACCGCTCGGAGAGGTCCCAGACGTAGAAGGGGATACCGAGCACCTGGGCGCTGCGCCGGGCGTCCTGGGCGTCGTCCAGCGTGCAGCAGCCGTGTCCGGACACCTGCTCGTCCAGCGGCAGGTCGGCCAGCTTGAGGTGCACGCCGGTGACCCGGTGTCCCTGCTCGATGAGCAGCCCGGCGGCCACCGCACTGTCGACCCCGCCGGACATGGCGACCAGGACCTCGGCCATCAGTGCTCCACCCGAACCGTCGCCGGACGCACCACACCCCGACGCAGCCGGGGGATCACCTCACCGAGCACCTGAAGCGCCCGGTCGACGTCCTGATCCATCGAAGGCCAGCCCAGACTCAGACGCAGCGGAGTGCCGCGCGCCCCGATCGATGCGAGCACGTGCGAGCTGGCAGCCGCACCCGACCCACACGCCGATCCCGACGAGGCCGCCAGCCCGGCCCGGTCCAGCGCCACCGCCAGCGCATCGGCGTCGACCCCGTCGATCGACACGTGCAGATGCGTGACCAACCTTGCCGTGGGATCGGCGGGACCGTTGCGCTGTACCCCGTCAAGCGCGAGCAGCCCCGCGGCCAGCCGGTCGCTCAGGTCGCGCAGCCGCGGGGTCAGCACCGATCGCTCGGCGACGGTCTGCTCGAGCGCGACCCCGCAGGCGGCATCCAGCCCGGCAGCCAGGGTCCCGGAACGCACCCCACGGTCCTGCCCGCCGCCGTGCAGCAACGGCACCACGGGAAGCCCCCGTCGCAGCACGGCGACACCGACACCGGCCGGCCCCCCGAGCTTGTGGGCGGAGAGCGCCAGCGCGTCGACCCCCCAGTCCCCCACATCGACCTCGCGGGTGAGCACCGCCTGGACCGCGTCGGTGTGAACCGCCACCTCGCGCTCCGCCAGCGCCGCGGCGATCGCTGGGACGTCGTTGACCGCCCCGAGTTCGTTGTTGGCGGCCATGACGCTGACCAGCACCGTGTCGGCCCGGACCGCCGCGAGCACCGCCTCGGGGTCCACCCGGCCATCCGCACCGGCCGGCACGATGCTGAGCGTGGCCTCCCCACGTTCGGCCAGCCACCGGGCCGGGTCGAGCACGGCCGGGTGCTCGACGGCGGTGGTCACCAGATGCGGGCGGCCTCCAGGTCGGTGCTGGTTCGCCGCCCAGACGATGCCCTTGACCGCCAGGTTGTCCGCCTCGGTCGCCCCGGCGGTGAACACGACCTCGTGGGGCGAACAACCGAGCGCACTGGCCACCTGGTCGCGCGCCTGCTCGACCGCGACTCGGGCGGCCTGGCCGGGGAGGTGGGTCGAGGAGGGGTTGGCGACGTCCAACCACCGCTGCAGCGCAGCCCGCGCCGCCGGGCGCGGCGGCGTGGTGGCGGCATGGTCGAGGTAGGTCGTCACGCCCGGGACGGTAGCGTTCGCCTCCCAGCCCGACCCGCGTTGGCACCGAGGAGTCCGAGCCGTGAGCGCCTCCCACCTGCCCCCAGGAGTCCCGCTGCCCCCCACCCCGCGCCAGGTGCTTCCCCTGCTGCTCGACCTCGGCAGCTGCGGCGGGCATCGCATGGTGCTGCTGGGTCTGGAGGTCTGGGACGGCTGGGCGGACCTTCGCTTCGCTCGCTTCGACGCTGGTGGCGGCCGCCCGCTCAAGCGCCGGGTCCCGCCCGCCGAGGCCTGGTCGGTGTGGTTCGACGACGATGCCATCGAGGTGTTCGATGCCGTCGGCCGCGGCGAGCGCGCGTTCAGCAACGGTGAGGTGCGTCTCACCCGGGTGCCCCGCGGCGGCCAGACGCTGCGCATCGAGGTCACGCTGATCGCCGAGGACGACCCGCTGCGGGGCAGCATCACCGTGCCGCCCAGCTGACGCCTCGACCCAGACCCGACGCCTCGACCCAGACCCGACGCCTCGACCCAGACCCGACGCCTCGACCCAGACCCGACACCCCGACCGGGAGCCCGGCATGCCCCCCTCCGCGATCGAACGCTTCAGCGCCCGTGCCGCCGACCTCGGCGTCACCGTCGAACGCCGCGACTTTCCCGAGGGGACGCGCACCGCGGTTGACGCGGCCCGGGCCGTGGGCTGCGACGTCGCACAGATCGTCAAGTCGCTGGTCTTCTGCGCCGAAGGCACTCCAGTGCTGGTACTGACCTCAGGGGCGAACCGGGTCGACGAGCAGCGGCTGGCCGCGCACCTCGGACTCGCCCACGTCGACAAGGCCAACGCCGATGACGTACGCCGGGCGACCGGGTTCGCGATCGGTGGCACCCCACCGTTCGGCCACGACACCACGCTGCGCATCCTGTGCGATCGGGACCTCACCGGCCACGAGCAGGTCTGGGCGGCCGCCGGGACTCCGAAGTCGGTGTTCCCGATCGCGCCGGAACTGCTGCTCGAGGTCACGCGTGCCGAGGTCGTCGACATCGGGCAGCGCTGAGTTCGGCAGCGGGTGGTGGAGCCGCTGGCGCGGTGCTGCCAGCGCCGGGGCGTGCTGCGCCGGGGCGTGCTGCGCCGGGGCGTGCTGCGCCGGGGCGTGCACGAAACCCTCGCCCACGCGAGTTCCTGTCACGACGAGGGCCTCCGGGCGTACGAAACTCTCGCCCACGCGAGGTTCGTGCAGGACCGGCCACGACACCAGCGCCAGACGTGCACCAGGCGCACGCCCCGCCGGTGCGGCGGCCGGAGCAAACGGAGGCCAGCTCTGTTCGGCGGCCGCAGTCGGACGGC
>SLLJ01000209.1 GCA_007134165.1 Nitriliruptoraceae bacterium
GCGGGGGTCGTCGCCGACCCCGGCGTCGGCTCCGACCTCGCCCACACCAACAACGCGACGGTCACCGGCCAGGACGGGTCGGGCGCCGACCGCAACGCCAACGGTCCCTACGCCGACACCGACGACGCCAATGCTCGGATCGACCAGGCGGACCTCGTCATCGAGAAGACCACCGGGGACGACGCGGTCGCCGGGCGGAACCTGACCTGGACGCTCACGGTCACCAACGACGGCCCCGACACCGCGGTCGGCCCGTTCACCGTCACCGACACGCTGCCCGAGGGCGTCGACTTCGTGTCGGCCACCGGCGACGGCTGGGACTGTGGGGTGCCAGACTCCGAGGGCGCGCTGACCTGCGTGCGAGCTGGCTCGGGGAACACCCTGCTCGATGGGGCGAGCTTCCCGGACATCGCGGTGACGGTGGCGATCCCGGCCGACACGGCGCAGGGAACGCCGTTCACCAACCTCGCCACGGTGACCGGCCGGACCTACGACCCGGACGTCGACGATCCCCACGGGACCAACGTCGATGACTCGACGGTCACGGTATCCACCCTGGCCGACCTGGTGCTCGACAAGGCGCTGTCCGGCGAACTCGTCGCTGGTGCCGACGCCACCTACACCATGAGCGTGCGCAACGACGGGCCATCCGTGGCTCGCGGTCCGATCATCGTGACCGATGTCGTCCCGGAGGGCACCACCTTCGTCAGCGCCGACGGCGACGGGTGGGACTGCAACGAGGGTGGCGGCACCATCACCTGCACGCTGGTGGACGACGCGCTCGTACCCATCGACCTCGGTGTGGACGAGGTCGCCCCGCAGATCGACCTCGTCGTCGCGGTCGACCGAGCCCGTCTCGACGCCGTGGTCAACACCGCCGAGGTCGACGGCGTCAGCGTGGACCCGGACCCGGACAACAACCGCGACACCGTCACGACCATCCCGCAGACCTCCGCCGACCTGGCCATCGAGAAGGCGCGCGATGGCGACATCGTCGCGGGTGAGGACGTCACCTACCGGATCACCGTGACCAACCACGGACCGTCGGATGCGGTCGGCGTCGTCGTCACCGACGAGGTCCCCGATGGCCTGTCGTTCCTTGGCGCCGCCGGGACCGGATGGGACTGCACGCAGGCCGGCGGCACCGTCACGTGCACGCTTCAGGCCACGCTGTCCGCCGCAGCGCCCGACAACGAGCGCGTGCTGGAGTTGACCTTCTCCGTCTCCTCCTCCGTCGGACTCGACGATGAGCAGATCGCCAACACCGCGCGGGTCAGCTCCGATACTCCTGATCCGATCGACGGGAACAACGAGGACACCGACGACAGCGAGGTCGACGGCTTGGCCGACCTGTCGGTCACCAAGTCCCACGAGGCGCCGGCGCTCGCCGGCGGGGAGGTCACCTTCGACCTCGTCGTGGTGAACGGCGGACCGTCGGACGCGGCCGCTCCGGTGATCATCACCGACGTGCTCCCCGACGAAATGTCCTTCGTGGAGGCGTCCGCGGGCGGGTGGGACTGCGACGAGGACGACGGCACCGTCACGTGCACGCTGGTCGGCGCTGACGAGCAACCTGTCGCCCTGGCAGCCGGAGCGACCGCGCCCGCGCTGCAGATCATCGCGTCGATCGACCCGTCCGCGGGGCCGGCCACCCTGATCAACACCGTCTCGGTGGACAGCCCGACCAACGACCCGGTGCCGGGCAACAACACCGACACCGACGACGTCGTGGTCGGCATCGAGGCGGATCTCGCCGTGGTCAAGACCACCGTCGGGGCCGACCCGGTACGGGCGGGTGAGCGGACCAGCTTCGAGGTTCGGGTCACCAACCTCGGGCCGTCGACCGCCACCGCGGTCCGTGTGGTCGACGAACTGCCCCCGGGTGTCTCGCTCGTCACGGTCGCCGGTGAGGGTTGGGACTGCGTGCAGACCTCGGGCCTGACCCTGCGGTGCGACCGTGCCGAGTTGCTGCCCGGTACCGCATCCGCGATCAGCGTGGAGGTCGAGGTCGATCCCTCCGTCCCCGACGGGACCGTGCTGACCAATGCGGCGGTCGTGTCGTCGACGACGCCGGATCCGAACGAAGGCAACGACGAGGACACCAGCACCGTCGTGGTCGATGCCGAGGCGGATCTGGTCCTGACCAAGTCCGGTCCCTCGAGCGCGCCTGCCGGCAGCCAGTTCTTGTTCAGCCTCGTGCTGACCAACGATGGACCGTCCGACGCGATCGCGCCGGTACGGATCGTGGATCAACTGCCCGCAGGCCTGACCTTCGTGTCCGCCACCGGTCCGTGGGACTGCGAGGCCGGCGCGGTGACCGGCGACGGCCAGGAGTTGACCTGCCTGCTCGATGGGGGGGAGGCGTTGCTGCCCGCGGGAGCCACCGCGCCGACGCTGCAGGTGCGGGCGCTGGTCACGGGCTCGGCCGGCGAGACGCTGGTCAACGTCGCGAGCGCCGATTCCCCGACGGTGGATCCCGATCCGGATCGGGCCGAGGACGATGCCGCGGTCGAGGTCGTCGAGTTGGCCGACCTGTCGGTGTCCAAGAGCCACGAGGGTCCGGTGCAGGTCGGTGATCGGGTGACCTTCGAGGTGCAGGTGGACAACGATGGTCCGTCGGTTGCCCGTGGCGTGCAGGTCGTGGATGTCGTGCCGGACGCGCTGCCGGTGGTGGGGGCGGCTGGTGACGGCTGGAGCTGCACGCTCGAGGGTCAGCAGGTGACCTGTGATCTTGACGGGCCGCTGGCGTCGGGAGCTTCGGCCGATCCGATCCTGATCGAGGTGGAGGTCACGGCGCAGGCGTACCCGACGGTGGACAACACGGTGGTGGTCAGTGCCACGACGCCGGAGTCCAACGAGGACAACAACACCGACACCGACAACGTCACGGTGATGCCGGAGGCTGACCTGTCGCTCGAGAAGATCACGGTGGGGGCCGATCCGGTGCTCGCGGGTGAGGAGACCAGCTTCGAGGTGCGGGTCACCAATGCGGGTCCGTCGATCGCGGCCGACGTCAGCGTCGTCGACACGCTGCCCGACGGTGTCGAGTTCGTCAGCGTGAGCGGCACCGGGTGGGACTGTGACGACTCCACGGTGCCCACGCTGCGCTGTGAGCGTGCGCAGATGCTGCCGGGGGATGCTCCGGTGATCAGGGTGGAGGTCAGGGTGCTCGAGGAGGTCGAGTCCGGCACGGTGCTGACCAACACGGCGGTCGTGTCGTCGACGACGCCGGATCCGAACCCCGACGACAACCAGGACACCAGCACCGTCACGGTCGATGCCGAGGCGGATCTGGTCCTGACCAAGTCCGGTCCCGGGACGGCGCGTGCGGGCAGCGAGGTCGGCTTCGACCTCGAACTGTCCAACCACGGGCCCTCCGACGCGGCTGCGCCGATCCGGATCGTCGATCGCTTGCCGGCCGGGATGACGTATCTGTCCGCTAGGGAGCCGTGGGATTGCCTGGCCGGAGAGGCGACCGAGGAGGGGCAGAAGGTCACCTGCCTGCTGGAGGCGGGCACCGCCCGGCTGCCCGCCGGGGCCACGGCACCGCTGCTGTCGCTGGAGGTGCTGGTGGATCCTGCGCTCGAGGCGGGTGAGGTGACCAACCGTGCCCGAGCCGATTCCCCGACGGTCGATCCCGATCCGGATCGGGCCGAGGACGATGCTGCGGTCGAGGTCGTCGAGTTGGCCGACCTGGTGGTGGCCAAGAGCCATGCGGGTCCGGTGCAGGTCGGTGATCGGGTGACCTTCCGCGTGCAGGTGGACAACGATGGTCCGTCGGTTGCCCGTGGCGTGCAGGTCGTCGATGTCGTGCCGGATGCGCTGCCGGTGGTGGGCGCGGCTGGTGACGGATGGGCGTGCACGGTGGAGGGTCAGCAGGTGACCTGCGATCTTGACGGGCCGCTGGCCTCGGGAGCTTCGGCCAGTCCGATCCTGATCGAGGTGGAGGTCAAGGCGGCGGCGTATCCGACGGTGGACAACACCGCGGTGGTCAGTTCCACGACGCCGGAGTCCAACGAGGACAACAACACCGACACCGACACCGTCACGGTTCCGGCGGTCGACCTCGCGATCGTGAAGTCTCACCAGGGACTCTTCGTCGTCGGCCAGCAGGGAACGTTCACCCTGGAGGTCGCCAACCTCGGTCCGGCGCCGGATCCGGGGCCGATCACGGTCGTCGACGTGCTCCCACCTGGTCTGGAGCCGCTGACCGCAACCGGAGAGGGCTGGGAGTGCGACCTCGATGCCGTGACCGTGACGTGTGTGCGCGAAGACGGCTTGGAGGATGGTGCGACCACCTCGATCGAACTCGTCGTGCTGATCGCGCCTGAGGCCGCTCCTGGGGTCGTCAACGAGGCGACGGTCGCCTCCGACGCGATGGATACCGACCCGTCCAACGATCGCGACAGCGACGAGGTAGCGGTCATCCCGGTCTCGGTCCTGGACGCGACGAAGGAGGCGGTCGCCGAGGAGGACGGCGCACTGGTCTGGGAGATCAGGGTCACCAACCAGGGTCCCAACGTGACCAGCGAGCCGATCGTGGTCGTCGACGAGTTGGTCGACGAACTCACCCTCCGCTCGACGGCGGGTGACGGCTGGACCTGCGAGGTGTACGGACAGGTCGTGACCTGCTCCTACCTCGACTTCCTGCCGGTCGGGGAGGAGGCCGTCCTCACCCTCGTGACGTCCGTGGACGCGCCCCCGGGCACCCGGATCACCAACGGGATCCGCGTCGCTGGCGGCAGCGAGGACATCGACGTTCTCGGCGTGGCCGATGCCGCTGGTTCCGGGTCCGACGGCGGTTCCGACGCCGGGTCCGATGGTGGGTCGCGTCCCGGGACCGGCGGTGGTTCCCATGCCGGGGACGAGATCGTCAGCGAGGCCGACGCCGTGGTGGGCCAGCTCGCCCGCACGGGCGGATCCGTCCGGTGGCTGCTGGCGATGGGTCTGGGACTGGCCGGAGTCGGAGCGGCCTTGGTCCGGCACCGCCGCAGCGGTCACGACACCGGATGATCACGGTGGCGGCCACGGTCGCGCGACTGAAGCGCACGTGCGACCGTGGCCGTCAACCTGCCCGTCACGACCGGGCCGGGACTCAGCGCATGGCTGCCCGAGGAACCGGGCAGCACCCCGAGTACGCGGCGACGATCGCCGCTTCGACCCGCGCGCGTTCGTGCCGAGAGGCCGCCGTCAGCCACCCGAGCGGCGACCCGTCGGGCGGACAACCGCCGTGGATGGTCACCGTGTGCCGTACGACGTCGAAGCCGGCTGCGGTTGCCGCCATGGCCAGGTCCACCGTCGACGGGGAGCGGATCCGCAGACCGCTGAGGTGGCGTGCTCGAGCCTCTCGGGTCGGTGTGAGCGAGGTCGGGAGTCCGACCTGCGTCCCCGCTGAAGCGCCTGGCCCCTGCTCGCTGCCGTCGTCGGCGAGCCGACGGCCCGACCTACCGCCCGGACGGCACGCCGCCGAGCACCCGGTCGACGAACCCGGTGATCTCGGCGAGCACCTCGCCCCGGTTGGTCTCGTTGAGCACCTCGTGGCGCGCCTCGGGGTAGGTGACCGCGGTCAACTGCCCGGCGGGGACCAACGCCTCGACCCCGGCACGGCTCGGTCCGATGGGCACGAGTTGGTCGTCCTCGCCGTGCACCCACAGCACCGGCAGGCCCACCTCGCCGTCGGCAGCGATCCGCTCGAGGGCCGTGAGAAGCGCCTCGAGGGTCTCGCGCCGGAAGGTGCCGTGCCACACCAGCGGGTCGGTGGCGTAGGCCTCACCTACCGACGGGTCACGTGACAGCGTGGCCGGGTCGATGGGCACCTCGGGGATCTCGGGGGCGGCCAGCAGTTGCTCGGCGGCCTCCCAGCGGCCGAGCACCGGCCCGGACAGCACCAGCCCACGCAGCCCGTGGTCGGCGCCTTGGGCGTAGCGTGCGGCGATCAGGCCTCCCATCGAGTGGCCGATCATGATCACCGGCAGGCCGGGTCGCTCAGGTCGGGCTGCGGCGATCAGTGCGGCGAGATCATCGACCACGGCGTCGAGGTCGTGGATCAGCACCGGCTCGCCGGCGGAGCGGCCGTGCCCGACATGGTCGAGCCCCACCACCGCGGCGCCGTGTGCGACGAGGTGCTCGGCGACGTGGTCGTAGCGCCCGAGGTGCTCGCCGTAGCCATGGACGAGGACCGCGAGGTAGCGCGGGGTGTTGCCGCTCCACGCGTAGGTGGCGCGCTCACCGTCGAAGCCGGGCAGGGTGTCGATCGTGGCGGTGGTCATCAGCAGCTCCTCGGCCGGTGACCCTGAGCCTAGGGGCGTGCCGGGCCCGCGCCGTCCGTGCCGTCCGTGCCGAGGTCGGGGCTGACCACCCGCACTGCACGGGCGTCGAGGCGCAGCACCACCCGCGTGCCCGGATCGGGGCCGGCCCCGCGCCACACCGGCACGCCGAGCCGTGGCCCGGCGTCACAGTCCACCTCGATGCGCACATGATCGCCGGCGAAGCGCCGCGCGGTCACGGTGCCGGCCAGTGCCGGGACAGCAGCGCGACGGCTCCCGGGGGCCGACTCGTTGTCGTCGAGGTGCAGCGCGTCGGGCAGCAGCACGAGCCGGGCGGGGCCGTCGGGCTGGTCCTCGACCGGGATTTCGCCGAGCACGGTCGTGGCCACGCCGCCTGCCACCTCGGCGTCCAGCAGCTGCTCGAGGCCGAGGAAGCGGGCGACGAACTCGCTGCCTGGATCGCGCCACAGCCGGTGGGGCAGGTCCTGGCGCACGAACCTTCCCGCCCGCATGACCGCGACCCGGTCGGCCACTGCCAGCGCCTCCTGCTGATCGTGGGTGACCGACAGCACGGTGATGCCCGCCGCCCGGAACACCTCCGGCAGCTCGTCGAGCAACCGGTCGCGCAGCACCCGGTCCAGCGAGCCGAGCGGCTCGTCGAGCATGAGCAGCCGCGGGCGTGGGGCCAGCGCCCGGGCCAGCGCGACGCGCTGCTGCTCGCCGCCGGACAGCTCGGTCACCGCCCGCTGCTGGGTGCCGTCGAGGTCGACCAGACGCAGCACCTCGGCGACCCGCTCGGTGATGGCGTGGCGTGCGAGCCCCTGCATCCGGGGGCCGAAGGCGACGTTGTCGCCGACGCTTCGGTGGGGGAAGAGCGCATGGTCCTGGAACATCAGCCCGACGTCGCGGCGGTCCGGGCGCAGCCGGGTGATGTCGCGCCCCTCGAGCACGATGCGTCCGGTACTCGGGCGCACCAGCCCGGCGATCGCACGCAGCAGGGTGGACTTGCCGCAGCCGCTGGGTCCGAGCACGCTGAGTACCTCGCCGTCCTCGGCGTGCAGGTCGAGGTCGTCCACGGCCCTCAGTGGGCCGTAGCTGACGGTCAACCCCTCGATGTGCAGCATGCTCAGAACCGTCCGATCTGGCCGACGCGCACCCGGTCGATGAGCACCACGGCGGTCGCGGTCACCGCCATGAGCACCACCGACATCGCCATCGCCTGGCCGAAGTTGGTCACGCCGGGCCGCCCCAGCAGCCGGAAGATCGCCACCGGCATGGTCGGCATCGACGCGCGGGCCACGAACACGGTGGCGCCGAACTCGCCGACCGCGACCGCGAACGAGAACCCGGCGGCGACCAGCCCCGCCCGGGCCACGATCGGCAGGTCCACCTCCCGCCACACCCGCACCGGCCCGGCACCCAGCGTCGCCGCGGCGTCACGCAGCCGCTGGTCGATGCTGCGCAGCACCGGCAGCAGGGTGCGCACCACGAACGGGGTGGCGATCAGGGCCTGGGCCAGGGGCACCAGCCACGGCGAGCCGCGCAGGTCGACGGGGGGACGGTCCAGCGCGATCAGGAACCCGAAGCCGATCGTGACCGCCGAGGTCCCCAGCGGCAGCATCAGCGCCCGGTCCACGCTGCCCGACAGTCTGCCGCGGCGCACGGTCACCGCGGTGGCGGTCAGCCCGCCCACCACCAGCGCGACCACCGTGGCCCCGGCGGCGAACAGCACCGAGTTGCGCACCGCCTCCAGCGGGCCGACCGCCAGCACGGTGGTGCGATCGGTGGTCAGCAGTGCCCGGAAGTGGTCGAGGCCGTAGCCGGCCTCGGTGGCCAGCGAGCGCTCCACCAGCACCAGCAGCGGCGCGGCGAGCAGCAGCGCCATGATGCCGAGGTTGACCGCGAGCACGGCCCGCTCGCCGGCGGTCCCGGCCCGGCGCAGCGTCTCGGCCTCGCGACGCAGCGGCGAGGCGGCCGTGGCCCGCTGCAGCCGGCCGTAGGCAGCCAGCGCCGCCACCACCGCGACGAGCTGCAGCAGGGAGAGCACCGCGGCGAGCTCGAGGTCGAGCAGCTGGGTGGTCGCCCGGTGGATCTCGACCTCGATGGTGGCGCGGCCGGGTCCGCCCAGGATCAGCACCACCCCGAACGAGGTGAAGGTGAACAGGAACACGATCGCCGCCGAAGAGGCGATGGCGGGCCTGAGCAGCGGCAGGGTGACCTCGCGCCAGGCGCGCAGCCGCGAGGCGCCCAGCATCCGCGCGGCGTCCTCGAGCCGCGGGTCGAGGTGGGCCCACAGCCCGCCGACGGTGCGGGTCACCACCGCGTAGTTGAAGAACACGTGAGCGATGAGGATCGCGGTGACGGTGCGCCGCAGGTCCAGGGTCGGGGCCGCCTCGCCGAGCACCGCCCCCAGCGCCGTGTTGAGCGGGGAGCGGGGCCCGAGCAGCGCCAGGAACGCCGAGCCGACCACCACCGTGGGCAGTACGAAGGGGACCGCCACTGCCGCGCGCAGCAGGCGGCGGCCGGGGAAGTCCACCCGCGAGAGCACGTAGGCGCCCGGTAGCCCCAGCGCCAGGGTCAGCAGGGTGGAGGCCACCGCCTGCCACAGGGTGAACCAGGCCACCCGCCGCAC
>SLLJ01000249.1 GCA_007134165.1 Nitriliruptoraceae bacterium
CTGGAGGAGGGCGGGATCGAGATCGCCTCCGACCGGGGGGTACGCGGAGGGCCGGCCTCTGCAGGCCGCCATCTGATGGCTGCACGGGGACCTGCGCTGCCCATCGGGTCTACCGGTCGCTCCCCCCGGTAGGCTGCCCGGCCGCAGAGGCCGGAGGACTGCCGCATGAGCGAGGCGACGTCACCGCCGACGCTGGAGGTCGACACGCGCGGGAGATCCTGCCCGATCCCGGTGATCGAACTGGCCGCCGGCATGCAGCACGTCAGGGTCGACGAGGTGGTGCGGCTGCTGGCGACCGACCCCGCAGCCACCGTCGACGTGCCGGTCTGGTGCCGCCTGCAGCGCCACGAACTGATCGCCCGCCACCACCTCGATGACCGCACCTGGCGCTTCGACGTCCGCCGTCGCCACTGACCGGGGGCCATGATGAGGGAGGTCCTGGTGGCGCTCGGCGGGTTGCCGTTGGCACTGTGCCCCCCGGCGGTCCGCCCCGACCTGGTGCGGGAACGTGACCGACTGGTCCGCCTGCTGACCGGCATCGCGGCACGCGCCTCCGAGCCCGACGCCGCCCTGCTGGCCGTGGTCGCCGGGGGGTCGGGCGCCGGCAAGTCGACGTTGGTCAACAGCCTGGCCGGCACCCGGGTGGCCGCCACCGGGGTGCTTCGACCCACGACCCGGGTCCCGACCCTGGTGACCCACCCCACCGACCTCGATGCCTTCGCTGCAGACCGGGTGCTGCCCGGCCTGGCCCGCGTGGACGCCGACGCGCCCGGCGATCCGGTGGGTCGACAGGTTCGCCTGGCCACCGGCCCACAGCTGGCGCCAGGCCTCGGTCTGCTCGACACGCCCGACGTCGACTCGGTCGAGCACAGCCACCATCACCTCGCCCAGGAGGCGCTGGACGCCGCCGACGTCTGGGTCTGGCTGGTGACCGCCCGCAGCTACGCCGACGAGGCAGGGATGCGCCTGCTGCGCCAGGCCCATCGCCGCCAGGCGCTGATCGTGGTGGTCGTCACCCACGTCGATGCGGCGGACCGCACCGAGATCTGCGCCGACCTCGACCGGCTGCTGGCCACCGAGGGCATCGTCACGGCACGGCAGGTGGTGGTTCCCCGGCTGCCGGTCTCCGACGGTCGGCTCCCGCCGGGCACGACCGACGAGCTCGCCGCCTGGCTGGCCGCGCTGGCGACACCGGACCGCCGCCGCGAGGTCCGTACGCAGGCCCTGGAGGGACTGCGTCGGGCACTGCCCGACGAACTCGCGGCCCTGACCGCCGCGGTGCACGATGAGTCCGAGGCCGCCGACCGCCTCGCCGCCACTCTCGACGCCCGCTTCGCGACCGTTGCGGACCGGCTCGACGCGGAGCTCGAAGCGGGACTGTCGCTGCGCAGCGATGTGCTCGAGCGTTGGCGGCGACTGGCCGCCGACAGCCCCCTGACCACGCGACTGCAGAGCACGGCCGAGCAACTCGGCACGCTGCTGCGCGGTCGCCTCGGCCGGCCTGCCACCGCCTCGAGCGCGGAGGTCCGCGCCGAGATCGGTACCCAGCTGGTCGAGACGCTCGAGCGCCTCCTCGACGAGGCGGGCCGGCGCCTGCGCGCGGATTTCGAAGCCGACCCGGCCGGACGGCGGCTGCTGGACGCCACACCAGCGCTGCGCGACCACGATCTGTCGGAACGCCGCACGGCCATCAACCGGTTGGTCAACGACTGGCAGGCCGACCTCGCCGAGCTGCTCGCCGAGGTCGGCGGACCACGACTGTCGGGGGCCCGGCGTGCCTCGACGGCGATCAACGCCGTGGCGACCAGCGCCATCCTCGTGCTGTTCTCGCTGTCCGGAGGACTCACCGGCGGAGAGGTGGGCATCGCCGCCGGGGCGGCGGCGACCAGCCAGTACGTGCTCACGCGGTTACTCGGCGAGCGGGCGCTGCGCGACCTGCTCGCGCAGGCCCGCACCCGCCTGCACGAGCGGGTGGCCGAGCAGGTCCTGCGGGAGCGCGCGCCGTTCGACACCGCCGTGCAGGCGGCACGGCCCGACCCGGACGCCGTCGCGACCCTGACCGCTGCCACCGGCCGCCCGGTGCGGCCGTGAACTCCGCCGCCCTGGTGCCCGCGTCGATGCCCGACGACGAGCTGGTGGGGCCGCTCGATGAGGTGATCGCCCTGGGCGCAGACCGGCTCCCGAACGAGCACCTGCGCGGGCTGCGCGAACTGCGCGGTCGGATCGACGAGCGGCGGGCCCTCGGTCATGACCGGACCGTGGTCGCCGTGGTCGGGGGGACCGGCGTGGGCAAGTCCGCGGTGGTCAACCGACTGGTCGGCAGCCACGTGGTCCGCGAAGGGGTGCGCCGCCCGACCACCGACCATGCCACCGCGGTCGTGGGGGCGGTGGACCCCGGGCTGAACGCCCTGCTGGACTGGCTCGGGATCGATGACGTGAGAGTGGTCGACCACGGTGTGCCTGACGGACTGGTACTGCTCGACCTGCCCGACAACGACAGCGTGGCCGGTGACCATCGCCGGATCACCACCCGGCTGGCCGCCCGGGTCGACGCCGTCCTACTGGTCGTGGACCCGCTGAAGTACGCCCGCGCCGATCTGCACGAGGGCCCGCTGGCCGACCTCTCACGTCACGCGCAGGTCCTCGTCGTCGCGCTCAACCGTACCGACGAACTGGCTCCGGGCGACATCGAACGGTGCATCGCCGACCTCACCGCCCGCCTGGTCGAGGGGCACGACCTCGACGTCGAGGTGGTGCCCACCTCGGCACGGACCGGGTCGGGCATCGAGGAGCTGCGGGCGCAGCTCGGCGGTCTGGCCGCGGCACGCACCGCCGCCGACGACCGGCTGCGGGCCGATGCGGCAGCGTTGGCGTCCTCGGCCCGCGAGCAGCTGCCCGATCCCGTCGACGCCACGGTCGACGAGGAAGCCCTGGCTGCGGCGGTGATCGAGGCTGCCGGGGGCACCCGGCGACTGGAGGCCGCTGCGCCGGCCTACCGCAGCGCGGCCCGCCGCGCCAGCCGGTCGCCCGCAGGACGGCTGCTGGGCCGAGGCGGTGAGCTTCTCGCGCGGCTGCGTCCAGCACCGCTCGGCTCGGTACCGCCCCGCGCCCGGCGGGACGATCCGCACGCCCCCGGAGCTGCGATCGGGGCGGTGCCGGCGGCGATCCACGCAGAGTTGGCCGTCTCCATGGGGCTGAGCGACCGCTTGGGCCACCATCACACCCACCTCGCGGCCCGGATCGACGAGCGCGTCCGGGAGGGAGCTCCCGCGCTGGCGGCCAGCGTCGCCCGTCACGACCCACAACCGGAGCCGCGCCGGTGGTGGCGGGCCAGTTCGTGGCTGCACGGGGCCGCCGAGCTGGCCGCGCTGACCGGTCTGATGTGGCTGCTCGCCGCACGCGCGGGTGCCTGGCTCGGACTCCCGCCGGTACCCAGGGTGCCGCTGACCGCGACGCTGAGCCTTCCGGCCGCATTGCTGCTCGGAGGCCTGCTCGTGCGGTTGCTGTCGGGGGTGCTCGTACGGATCTCGATCCGGATCGGCGCCCGAAGGCACCGACGTCGGCAGCACGCAGCGATCCGCTCCGGCCTCAGCGAACCGGTGCGTGACCAGGTGCTGATCCCGTTGCGCGAGGCCGCCGAGATCGATCGTCGGATCCACCACCACCTCGGCGTCCTGGCGGCAGGTGGCTCGCGCCGCCGGCACTGAACGGTGGTCGACGCAGGTCGAGGTGGCTATCGTCCCGGACAGAAGGTGTGCGCCGGCCTACTGCCAGCAGCAGGAGTTGATGATGCCCGAACCCGGCTGGTACGACGACCCGACCGGTGAGGCCCCCCAGCGCTGGTGGGACGGCGAACGCTGGACCGAGCACGTCTCGAGCCCCAGCACGCCGGCCGTCCCGCCGGCGCCCAATCCCTCGACGCCGACCCCGCCGGCGCCGGCCCCGCCGCCCGGTCCCGGCGTCGGAGCCACGGTGGCCGCCCCGCTGACTCCGCCGGCGCCGGGATTCCCCACCCCGGCCCCGGCGGCGTCGTCCGCCCGGGGATCCAAGGCGCCGCTGCTGATCGTCGGCACCATCGTGGTCGTGCTCGCGATCATCGGCATCGCCGTGTTCCTGCTCGCCAGGGGTGGCTCGGGGACGGAAGGGATCGATGCCGGCCACCGGGTCGACCTCGCCGTGGAGTCCGAGGGCAGCTGGGAGTACGAGTTCGAGGCTCCCGCGGGCACGCTGGTGATCGACGTGCGTGGCGACGGGAGCTTCGATCCGGTGGCCTTCCTCCAGGACTCCTCGGGCCGTCAGCTGGCGATGAACGACGACCGTTCCGCGGAGCAACGAGAGGAGTACGGCGGCGACTTTCTCGACTCGCTGATCGAGATCGACGTGGCCGAGGGCCGTTACCGGCTGATCGTCGAGGGGTGGATGGGAGCGGCAGGGACTGGCCAGGCACTGTTCCCGGTCGTCGGTGGCTGACGAGGAGCGATCGACGATGGTCCGCGCTGGGTGGTACGACGATCCCGTCGGGGCGCAGGACCTGCGCTGGTGGGACGGCTCCCGCTGGACCGGGCATGTGCGCGACGACCCCACCGGTACGCCACCCCAGGTCGCCGCACGCCCACCCCAGGCGTCCCCACCCCCAGCGGCAGCGGGTGCCTCGCGTGGTGGTGGCCGTCGGCTGCTTCCCATCCTGTCGCTGCTCGTGATCGGGTGGCTGGTCGTGGTGGGCTTCGGGGCCGACGACGGACCGAACTCGGACCCCGCCCCCGGGGTGCCGTCCGAACCGGAGCCGGGCGACCCCGCCCCGGCCGACACCGAACTCGGCGAGGTGTCGGCGGACCGTGTGACCCCGTTCGTGGTGGCTCGCGACGGGGTCTGGGTTGCTGAGCTCGAGGTCCCGACCGGCCGGCTCGTGCTCGATGTGCGCGGCACCGCCGGCTTCGACCCCGTGACCACCCTGCAGGACGCGGAGGGTCGAGACCTGGCGTTCAACGACGATCGCTCCACCGAGGAGCTCGAGACCTTCGGCGGCGGCGTGCTCGACTCGCTCATCGACGTCCGGGTCGAGGCGGGCCGCTACCGCGTGCTGGTCGAGGAGTGGAACGGCAACCCCGGTGACGGCGTGCTGCTGCTGCCGATCGTGGGCGGCTGATGGGAGCCCATGGGGTGGACCGGGGAGCTCACGAGGCGGCATTCCGGCAGCTGTGGGGCAACGGGCAGGTGCCGCTGACGGTCTTGCAGCTGCCCCGGGGCCGGTTGCGCTGGGGGAACCCCGCCCTGTGCACACTCGTCGGCAGAGCGGCCGACGACCTGGCGGGGGCCCGCCTCGACGACCTCGTGCACCCCGAGGACCGCGCGGGACTGCTCGAAGCCCTCTACGCGCTGAACGCCGGGCGCGGCCCCGTGCCGGAGCTGCCCGTGCGCCTCCGCCTCGAGGATGGCAGCTTCCGCTCCATGCGGTGGTCGGCAGCCCCGCCCGACGAGCAGGGGGTGAGCGTGGTCATGCTCACGCCGAACCCCGAGCTCGACGAGCAACTCGACGCACTGCGGGAACTGGAGGCCCGGTTCCACCTGGCCATGACCCACGCCCCGATCGGGATGGCCATCTCGGTGCTCGACGGCCCCTGGGTGGCGGTCAATCCGGCCCTGTGCGCACTGTTCGGCCGTGACGAGCATGAACTGCTCGACGGTGCGTCCTTCGCGGAGCTGACCCATCCCGACGACCTCCCTGGCGAGTTCGTCCTGCTCGAGGAACTGATCGCCGGGCTCCGGACCCACTACTCGCTCGACAAGCGCTACCTGAGGCCGGACGGCGAGGTGGTGTGGACCACCACCGTGGTCACCCTGGTACGCAACGAGCGCGATGAGCCGCGCTACTTCGTGGCGCAGTGCCTCGACATCACCGAGCGGCGGCGCATCGAGGACGAGTTGCGAGAGACGGCCGCACGCCTCGCTGAGAGCGACAACCTGCGCGTGGCGTTTCTGCGGGCCACCTCGCACGAGCTGCGCACGCCGCTGACCGTGGTCGATGGCCTCGCCGAGACCCTCGTGCGCCTCCACGGCGAGCTGTCCCCCGAGCGGGTCCGGCTGCTGCTCGAGCGCATCGAACACCACACCGCCCGGCTCACCCGGCTGATCGAGGACCTGCTCGACGTCGACCGCCTCACCTCCGGCCTGATCGTGGCCCAGCGCGAGCCCACCGACCTGCACAGATTGCTGCGGGCGGTGCTCGACACCGTCGAGCTGCGCGGACGGCGGCTGACCACCTCGCTGCCGGCGATGACCGTCGCGATCGACCCACCGAAGGTGGAGCGCATCATCGCCAACCTGATCGCCAACGCCGTGCGTCACACCGCGCCCGACGGACGCATCCGTGTGGATGCCGAGACCCGCGACGGGCAGCTGCTCATCACGGTCGAGGACGACGGCGAGGGCATCCCCGACGGTTTCGAGCAGCGCATCTTCGAGCCGTTCATGCAGGGACCGCGGTGCTTCGACGACCCGCAGCCGGGCACTGGGCTCGGCCTGTCGCTGGTGCAGGAGTTCGCGGCACTGCACGGGGGCAAGGTCCGGGCGGTGAACCGCCGCGGCGGCGGCGCACGCTTCGAGGTGCTGCTGCCCCTGACCGGCACGGAGCACTGAGCCGGGATCAGGCGTCGAGCAGGTCCGTGCGGTTGGTGCGGCTGACCGGCCGGTGGCCCACATGCCAGTGACGGCCATGCGGGCAGGCGTAGGCGTGCACGTCCTCACCCTGAGCCCAGTTGAGCACCCGGGCCGCACGGTGGGCGGCCTCCTCGCCGTAGCGCTTCTTGCCAGCACAGCACACGGCCCGGGATTGGTGGCGGGCGTGATAGCCCTGCACGACCCAGCGGTCGTATTCGGCCAGTTCGCTCAAGGCCTCGTGATCGACCTGCACAGCGAGGCGTCGGCAGCCACGCAAGGTCTCGGTGATTCGGTCCACACCCACCTCCTCGACCGGCGTCTGCTCCTCCTGTCGGACGCTCCGCCACGAACCCTAGCGGTGCCCGGCGGCGGGTAAGGTCCTTGCCTGGCTACCGACCCACGTTCCCGAGGTTGCCGAGGTGCCCGTTGTCCCCGATCCGCTCCCGCCCGCGCGGACGGCCCCACCGGCTGACGGCTGGGTGGACAGCCACGTGCACCTGCTGCCCCCACGGCTGGCCGCCCGCGTGCGGGAGGTCTTCGACGCTCATCTGCCAGGGCTGCTGGCCTACTCCACCGACCCGCAGGCCGCGCTCGACGATCTCACGGCGGCCGGGATCGGTCAGATCTGGGTACTGCCCTACGCCCATGCGCCCGGTGTGGCCGACTGGTTGGTGCCCGCCACGGCCGAGCACCTCGCCGAACTCCGCGCCGAGCGGCATGACCTCGAGTTGATCCTCGCCGGGACCCTGCACCCCGACGACGACGACCCGCTGGGGCTGTTGGACCGGGCACTCGACGACTACGGCGCCCGCGCCCTCAAGCTGCACTGCGCGGTCGGGTCGTTCGCCGCCGACGACCCCCGGCTCGAACCGGTCTGGCAGCGGTGCGCCGAACGGCAGCTCCCGGTGGTCATCCACGCCGGAAAGCACGACTCGGGGGTGGCCGCGCCGGCCGACGTCGCCGAACTCGACCGAGTCGCCACCCGCCACCCCGAGGTGCCGCTCATCGTGGCACACGCCGGCCATCCGGCCGTGGCGGCCACCCTCGAACTCGTGCACCGCCACCCCGGCGTGCACGCCGACCTCACCCCGGTGGTGACGCGCACCCCGACGCTCGGCGACGAGGACCTGCGCCGGTTCGCCGACCGGTTGCTGTTCGGCTCGGACACGCCCAACACCGGCCATCGGGTCGGGCAGTTGGTGGACTTCCTGACCTCCCGCGACCTTCCCGACGAGGTGACCACAGCGATCCTGGGTGGTACCGCCCGACGTCTGCTGGCGGCGGTGACCTGACGCCAGGCGGCGCCCGTGGCGGCTCATGGCGCCGCCGGCTCCAGATACCGACCCGAGGCCCAGCCGTGGGTGCCGTCGTCGAACTGGAGTTGCATCCAGGCGGTGTCCCCGACGGCCTGGACCGCGCCGGTCGTCTCCACCACGGCACCCGGCGGTAGGGTGGTCACGACCTCGTGCTCGGTGCCGGCGCCCACCCGGACGTTGAGCCCGGCCTCGGCGACCACCCGCACCTGCAGGACCTCCGCGCCGACCTCGTGGGGTGGGGCGGGTAGGGGCAGGGCATCCGGCGGCCGCTGAGCGCCGGCCAGCCCCTGATCGGCGAGCCAGGTCGACCACCGATCGACGGGCACCAGGGTCGCCATCGCCTCCCAGTGATCCGCGTACGGGGACCACGGATCGGCGGCCGGGGCCCGCACCGCGATCCCCAGGGCGAGGGCGGCTGCCGCCACCAGAACCACACGCACCACCAGCGGCGCCGCACGCAGCACGCTCGCCGCTGCCGCCGTCCCACGCAGCCGGGGTGGGCGTCGGCGCTGCGCCGACGCCCAGCACACCGCACCCGCCGACCACACCGGCAGGAACCAGCGGGCCACGACCTGCTCGGGGTCGGTGACGACCACCGCGGGCAGCAGCCGTAGCCCGCGGTCGACGAGGACCACGGAGGCGACGACTACCAGCAGGTCGACCACGATCCGCCAGGGGGCGCGCAGCACGATGCCCGCCAGCCGCAGCGGGAGCCAGGCGATCGCCCAGCCGCGGATGCGCGGCGGCCAGCCCCCGATCAGCCGCAGGAACGGGTCCGCGAGCCAGCTGACGACCCGGTCGACGACGAGCACCGCCAGGGTCAGCACACCCGTCACGGCGGGCCAGCGCAGCGCGGCCGCCGCGACCACCAACGCTGCCGCGGGCGGCACGACCCACCGCAGGTGCCAGGCACCAGCGGC
>SLLJ01000210.1 GCA_007134165.1 Nitriliruptoraceae bacterium
GCGGCGTCCTCGTCGAGGTCGTGCCAGGTGCCGAAGGCATCCGGGTAGCTGGGCATGATGCCGAGCGCGGCGAGTCGGGTGCGGTCGAGGCTCACGAGCGGTCCTCACGGGCGAGCAGGGAAACGGGGAAGCGGGCGAGCAGGTCGGCCACCGCGTGCGGACCGGCACTGAACCGCTGGCCGGTGAGCCGGTCGGTCCAGCGTCCGGCAGGCAGCACCAGGCTGGTGTCCTCCCAGCGCCACGTGGCGAAGGACGGGCCGAGCCGGGCCACCTGCAGCGGGGCGATGGTCACGACCTGCCCGTCACGGGCGAAGGCGGCGAGGTGCTCGGCCCGGGGGCCCGAGGCCCACAGGGGCAGGTAGTCGGCGTCGGCGCCGAAGGCCTCGGGCCGCTCGCTGCGCAGGGTCAGTGCCCGGTGCAGGATCCACAGCTTGGGCAGGCCCTCGTCGAGCCGGGCGAGCAGCTGCTCGGGCGTGAGCCCGGTGCCGAGCTCATCGAGCAGCCGGGCGCGCAGGTCGTGGTCGACCGGTCGACGGTTGTCGGGGTCGACCAGCGACAGGTCCCACAGCTCGCAGCCCTGGTAGACGTCGGGCACTCCGGGGCTGGTCAACTTCAGCAGCATCATCGACAGCGAGGTGAGCCAGCCCGGCTCGCGGACCTCGGCGACGATCTGCTCGATGGCGGCGACGAAGCCCGCGTCGGCGAGCAGCCCGGCGACGTAGGCGTCGAGGTCGGCCTCATAGGCAGCGTCGGGCTCCAGCCAGCTGGTGGCGTCCTTGCCTTCCCGGGCGGCTTTGCGCAGGTAGTCGGTGAGCCGCTCCGGGGTGATCGGCCACGCACCGACCAGGGTCTGGAACACCAGGTGCTCGTGGGCCGGGGTGGGGCCGTGCGTCCCGCGGTGGGGGGCGGCGAGTTGCGTGAGCTCGAACACGCGCGCGACCCAGCTCCCTGGATCTTGGGACAGCACGGCGAGCCGGGCGCGCACATCCTCGCTGCGTTTGGTGTCGTGGGTCGAGGACAGCAGCATCGTGGTCGGCTTGGTCAGCTGGTTGGCCGCGTTGGATGCGTGCAGTTCGCCGACGCTGCGTCCGAGCCGGGAGGGATCCGAGCCCACCTCGTTGACCGCGACGAAGCGCAGGTCGCGGTACAGCACCGTGTCCTCCACCCCCTTGGCGGTGGCGGGTCCGGTCAGCTGCTGGAAGGCCCAGACGAACGTGTCGCCGGCCTCGGACCGGTGCTCGAGCGTGAGCAGCGCCACGATCCGCTCGAGCAGGGCCGGATCCACGCTGACCCGGGCACGAACCCGGGCGGCCGCATGCTCGATGACCTCGCGGTCGGCTTCGGTGGCGATGCCGACATCGGGACGCACATAGGTGCGGTACACCGGCCAGGCGACGACCAGCTCGTCGAGCGCGTGGCGGGCCTCGTCCAGCGCCAGCCCCGGCAGCGCGTCGGTCAGCAGGCGGGCGATCCAGCGTCGTTCGGCGCCGAACAAGGTGGTCAGCGCTGCCCGCTTGGACTCGTCGATCAGGGTCTCGCGGTGCATCGGCGCCCCGGTGAGCGTGGCCTGCAGGTCGTCGAACACCGAACCGGCCGCCGGGTCCACGTGCAGGCCGAGCGCCAGGTCGGCGAAGCGGTAGCCAACGGTGCCGTCCACCGGCCAGTCGTCGCGCAGCGACTCGCCGGGCTCGAGGATCTTCTCGACCACGATCCAGACGTCCTCGCCGACCGCGTCGCGCAGCCGGTGGACGTAGCCGGCCGGGTCGCGCAGCCCGTCGGGGTGGTCGATGCGCAGCCCGTCGAAGGTGCCGTCGGCCAGCCGGGGCAGCACCGCGGCGTGCACGTCGGCGAACACTTCGGGATCCTCGATGCGCACCGCGCCGAGCGTGGTGACATCGAAGAACCTGCGGTGGTCGAGCTCGTCGTTGGCGCGGCGCCAGTGGGCCAGCTCGTAGTGCTGCCGGGCGAGGAGCTCGGCCAGCCGGGTGCGATCCGCGGCGACGGCGGCCAGGGTCCCGGCGACGTCGTCGGGATCGAGGTTGCTGGCGGCGAGGCTGCCCGGTGCCAGCGGCCAGGCATGCTCGTAGTAGGCGACGCGCCAGCCGGGCCGCTCGTGGTCGGGGTCGTGGGCGAGCTGCAACGCGTCGCCGGCGAGTTCCTCGTCGAGCGGTCGGCCGAGCTCGGGCAGCAGCAGCACCGGCTGGCCGTGGGCGCCCTCCCGCCACCGGATGTCGAGGTGGCGGCCGTAGCGGCCGTCGGGACCGTGGGCGAGCACGTCCCACCACCACGGGTTGGCCGGGCTGACCAGCCCGACGTGGTTGGGCACGATGTCGAGCACCAGCCCGATCCCGGCGGCGTGCGCAGTGGCGCGCAGCGCCTCGAGCCCGTCGGTTCCGCCGAGCTCGTCGCGGATGCGGGTCGGGTCGACCACGTCGTAGCCGTGGGTGGACCCCGGTACCGCCTGCAGGCAGGGGGAGAGGTACAGGTGGCTGATCCCGAGCCGGGCGAGCACGGGCACGATCGCTGCCACCTCGGCGAAGGTGTGCTCGGGGTGCAGTTGCACCCGGTAGGTGGAGGTCGGGGTCCGCGGGCGGCGCCGCCGGCGGCCGAAGAAGATCATGTCACCGTCTCCCGCAGCACGAGCATGCTGCGTGCCTCGACCTCGACCTGGGCGCCGGGCGCGTGCACGGCGCGGTCGCGCCGCTCGGGCAGCCGCGGCAGGGTGGTGTCGAGCACGACCTCCAGGGGCGCGCTCGGACCGTCCAGCGGCAGGAAGAACTCCAGCGGTTCGTGGTGGCCGTTGATCAGCAGCAGGAACGAGTCGTCGACGACTTCCCGGCCTCGTTCGTCGTGACTGGCCAGACCGGCACCGTTCAGGAAGATCTGCAGCGACTTGGCGAACCCGGTGTTCCAGTGCTCGTCGGACATCAGCTCACCTTCGGGGGTGAGCCAGGCGATGTCGTGGAACTGCTCGCCACGCACCGCCCGGCCCTCGAAGAAGCGCCGCCGGCGGAACACCGGGTGCTCGCGTCGCAGGGCCAGCAGCTCGCGGGTGAACGCGAACAACTCGACGTCGACGTCGTCCCAGTCGAACCAGGAGATCTCGTTGTCCTGGCAGTAGCCGTTGTTGTTGCCGCGCTGGGTCCGGCCGAGCTCGTCGCCGCCGACCAGCATCGGCACGCCCTGGCTGAGCACCAGCGTGGTCAGCAGGTTGCGCTGCTGGCGGGCACGCAGGGCCAGCACCTCGGGGTCGTCGGTTTCGCCCTCGACCCCGCAGTTCCACGACCGGTTGTCGTCGGTGCCGTCACGGTTGTCCTCGTGGTTGGCCTCGTTGTGCTTGTCGTTGTACGACACCAGGTCACGCAGGGTGAATCCGTCGTGGGCGGTGACGAAGTTGATCGAGGCCGATGGCCGGCGACGGTCGGACTGGTAGAGGTCCGAAGAGCCGGTGAAGCGGTAGCCGAGCTCCGGCAGGGTCGCGTCCGCGCCGCGCCAGAAGTCGCGCACGGTGTCGCGGTAGCGGCCGTTCCACTCCGACCACAACGGCGGGAAGTTGCCGACCTGGTAGCCCCCCTCGCCCACGTCCCAGGGTTCGGCGATCAGCTTGACCTGGCTGATGACCGGGTCCTGCTGGATCACCTCGAAGAAGGTCGAGAGCCGGTCGACGTCGTGCAGTTCGCGGGCGAGCGTCGCGGCGAGGTCGAAGCGGAAGCCGTCGACGTGCATCTCCTGCACCCAGTAGCGCAGCGAGTCCATGATCAACTGCAGCACGTGGGGGTGGCGCATGTTCATGGAGTTGCCGGTGCCGGTGTAATCCATGTAGTAGCGCGGATCGTCGTCCATCAGCCGGTAGTAGGCCTGGTTGTCGAACCCCTTGAGCGACAGCGTGGGTCCGAGGTGGTTGCCCTCGGCGGTGTGGTTGTAGACCACGTCGAGGATGACCTCGATCCCCGCGGCGTGCAGCGTCTTGACCATCTCCTTGAACTCGGCGATGGCCCGGAGTCCCGCCGCGCTGGCGTAGCCGTCATGCGGCGCGAGGTAGGCGATGGAGTTGTAGCCCCAGTAGTCGGTCAGGCCGCGTTCGACGAGGTGGTGCTCCGAGATGTAGCGGTGCACCGGGAGCAGCTCCACGGCCGTGACGCCGAGCTCATGCAGGTGGCTGATCGCCGCCGGGTGGGCCAGCCCGGCGTAGGTGCCCCGCAGGGGCTCGGGGATGTCGGGGTGCTGCTTGGTGAAGCCCTTGACGTGGACCTCGTAGATCACGGTCTGCGACCAGGGCGTGCGTGGTGGAGTGTCGTGGCCCCAGTCGAACCACGGGTTGGAGACCACGCAGCGTGGCACGTAGCGGGCCGAGTCACGCCGGTTGGCGGGGCCGTCGGGGTCCCCGAAGCGGTAGCCGAAGATGGCCTCGTTCCACTGCAGGTCACCGACGACCGCCTTGGCGTAGGGGTCGAGCAGCAGCTTGCGAGGGTTGCAGCGCAGGCCCCGCTTGGGGTCATAGGGCCCGGTGACGCGGAAGCCATAGCGCTGACCGGGCTCGATGCCCGGGTGGTAGCCGTGCCACACGAAGCCGGTGACCTCGGGCAGCGCCAGGCGGGTCTCCCGGCCGCGATCGTCGAACAGGCACAGCTCGACCTTGTCGGCCACCTCGGAGAAGACCGAGAAGTTGGTGCCGTAGCCGTCGTAGGTCGCCCCGAGGGGGTAGCTCTGGCCGGGCCAGAGGGTGGCGTCGTTCATGCGGGGGCCTTCCGGTGCAGGAGTACGGCGGCACGTGGGGGCAGGGTCAGGGTCAGGGTGCCGTCCGGGTCGACGTCGGGTCCGCGCCGTCCCCCGGGTCCGGCGAAGCGCGGCTCGGAGGTGTCGAGCATCACCTGCCAGGGCCCGGGGGCCGCTGCCACCCGGACCTCGGCGGGCTGCTGGTCGGCGTTGAGGACGGTGACCACGGCCTGGTCTCCGCGCTCGCGGCGCAGTACCAGCGCCTCACGGCCGGCCACCAGCTGCGCGTCGACGTCGGGGGCGGCAGGGTCGGTGATCAGGTCGAGGTGCCGGCGCAGCGCGATGAGCGTGCGGTACAGCTCGAACACGATCGCATGCTGCCCCCCGCCGGCGCGGGTCAGGTCCAGGCGGGAGGCCGCGAAGGTCCCCTCGTCCTGCGGGTCGGGAGGCTCGCCGCGCCAGGCGAAGTCGGCGAATTCGGCCCGCCGGCCGGCGCGTACTCCGGCCACGAGGTCAGGATCGGTGTGCGATACGAAGTAGAAGAACGGCGCCGGTTCGGCGTACTCCTCGCCCATGAACAGCAGCGGCACGAACGGGGAGCTCAGCAGCGCTGCCGCGGCGAGCTTGACGCCCTCGAGGTCGGTGAGGGCCGACAGCCGCTCACCGAGCATGCGGTTGCCGACCTGGTCGTGGTTCTGCACGCAGACCACGAAGCGGTCGTAGGGTAGGTCGCGTGCGGGGCGTCCGATGGTGCGCTGCCGCGCCGGCGCGTAGCGTCCGGCGTACGCGTAGCGGTCGCGCAGCAGGCGGGCGAGGTCGCCCAGCCCGGTGAAGTCGGCGTAGTAGCCGTCGCGCTCGCCGGTCAGGGCGACGTGCACGCCGTGGTGGAACTCGTCGGACCACTGCGCGTCGAGCCCGTACCCGCCCCGTTCCACCGACCGCACCAGCCGCGGGTCGGACAGGTCGGACTCGGCGATGACGTGGACCGCTCGGCCGAGCCGCTCGCCCTCGTCGTGCACCGCGGTGGTGAGCTGTTCGAGCAGGTGCACGGCCGACTGGTCCACGATGCCGTGCACCGCGTCGAGACGGAAGCCGTCGAGGTGGAAGTCGCGCACCCAGCCGACCGCGTTGGCCACGACCCAGCGCCGCACGGCATCCGAGCCCGGACCGTCGGTGTTCAGCCCCGGTCCCCACGGGGTTTCGTAGTGGTCGGTGAAGTAGGGGCCGAACTCGGCCAGGTGGTTGCCCTCGGGGCCGATGTGGTTGTAGACGACGTCGAGGATCACCGCCAGACCCCGGGTGTGGGCGGCATCGACCAGCCGGCGCAGGCCGTCGGGGCCGCCGTAGGTGTCCTGCACCGCCGAGGGCAGCACCCCGTCGTAGCCCCAGTTGCGTCCGCCCGGGAACTGCCACACCGGCAGCAGCTCGAGGGTGGTGACCCCGAGTTCGACGAGGTGGTCGAACTGCGCGATGACGCCGTCGAAGGTGCCCTGAGAGCTGAAGGTGCCCACGTGCAGCTCGTAGAGCACCTGCTGGTGCAGGGGTGGGGCGGCGAAGCCGGCGTCGTTCCAGACGAAGCCGGCTGGGTCGTCCACCGCCGAAGGACCGTGCACCCCGTCGGGCTGCCAGCGCGAGGCCGGATCGGCGCGGTCGACCGGGTCGTGGCCCTCGCGGTGCAGCCGGTAGCGGTAGCGTGAGCCCGCCGCGACGTCCTCGACGGTGCCACGGTGGACGCCGTGAGGGTCGCGGTCCAGCGCGACCACGCGCTCGTCGAGCACCACCTCGACCCGGTCGGCGGTGGGTGCGAAGACGTCGAACACGGCGCGGCCGTCGCCGAGCAGGGTCGCGCCGGGCTGATCGGGAGGGTGGTAGGGGGACGGGTGGTACGGGGACGGGTGGCTGCAGGCAGCGGCGTGCGAGGTGGTCACGGGGGTCCTGGGTCGGCAACGAACGGGCAGGGTGGCGGTCGGGGTCAGGATGCCGGGGCTGCGGGCGGCACGCTGACCGGTCGGACGGGGGCGGGCAGCGCCGGGGGTACGACGCCGAGCACCTCGGCGATCGTCCCGAGCTCCACGATCCAGCGCGCGGCGACGGGATCGCCCGTGGCGGCCCGCTCGGAGAGGCGATCCTGATGGGTGCGCAGGGTGCTCCACAGCACGTCCTGGGCCGTGACCAGGTCGACCTCGAAGGGCACCCGTTGCACGACCTCGATCAGTGCGCGGATCCGGTCGATGGTCTCCAGATGGGTGTCATCGAGCCTTGCGAACAGCACCGAATGGTCGACCTCGGCCATCGTCTCGGCCAGCCGGCGTGCCATGGTCGAGACCGTCTTGCTGAGCCGGTGGCCCAGTCCGGTCTCGTCCAGCGGGATGTCGTAGCGGCGGGCTTCGTGGAGCAGTCCCTCGACGTGGTTCGGGTCGATCGCCACATGGCTCAGCGCGTCCCGCAGGTCGGCGTTGAGCACGTTCTCGGCCGCACTGCGCAGCGGGGCGGGCAGGACGGCTCCCAGTTCGGTGAGGTAGCGCATCAGCGGAGCCCGCCCGCGGTAGATGGCGCGGTAGGCGGCCTCGGTCTCCTGCACGGTGGTCGCGAGCACGTTGTTCAGGATGCGGCGCTGCTCGTCACGGAACAGCGAGCGCAGCGAGTAGCGTCGACCCTGGAAGTGGCGGTCGATGGCACGGATCACGGCCGGGAAGTCCGCCGTGCGGAAGTGGCGCTCGAGGTCCGCGCGCATCTGCTCGTAGGCCTCGTCCTCACCGCGGGTGCGTACCCCGCAGGCGAAGTTGTGGTCGCCGAGGTGCAGCACCCCGAACTCGATGTCACGGGAGCTGTGGGTCACCTCGGAGCGCACCCGCAGCCGGCCCGAGGCCAGCTTGGCCCGACCGGCGTCGCTGACGTCCGAGTCGTGCTGCTGGACCTCGTAGGCGCCGATGCGTTCGGTCTCGCCGTAGCTCCACGACAGACTCGAGATCGCGAAGTGGGCGCTGACCTGGTCGAGCTCGGTGAGCGCCGGGCGGACCTTGTGCTCCCACACCCCGCGGCCGTCGACGTAGCGCGGGTCGTTGCTCGGGGCCTTCTCGAGCCGGGCGAGGAAGCCCTCCTCGAGCTCGCAGGACACGTCGTCGGCGACCTCGTCGTCGTACTCGTCGATCCGACGGCACAGTTGGAGTGCACGGGCCGCATACAGCAGGACCTGCACCGGCTCGGGCCGTGACAGCTCTTCGAAGAACCATCCGCAGCTGGTGTACATCAACAGCGACTGTCGCTGCATCTCGATCAGGTGCAGCGCCCGGACGCGCTCGTCTTCGGTCAACGCCCGGCGCTGATGTCGGGAGAAGAAGCGGTTCAGCGAGTCCTCGGAGCGGTCGAGCACCACCTCGATGTAGTCGTCGCGGGCCTGCCAGGGATCCACGAGCAGCTGCGAGGCCTTGTCCTCGTAGCGGGTCTCGAGCTCCGCGGCGAGCCAGTCGAGCGCGTCACGCAGCGGAGCGCGCCAGCGCTGGTGGGTTTCGGGCCCGCCCGAGGTACAGCCGCAGTCCGAGCGCCAGCGCTCCACCCCGTGCGCGCAGGACCACGACGAGCTCTCGATGACCTGGGCCTCGTGGGTCGGCGGGTGCAGCGCGAGGAACTGGGCGTAGTTGACCACCTGCACGTCGTCGCGGTCGGCGAGCCGCTGCAGCGTGGCCGCCAGCGCCATCTCGCCGTGGCGGTGGTGATGCCCGTAGGACTCACCGTCGGTCGCGATGTGCATCAGCTGGGGACCGGGCCGGCCGTTGAAGCCGCTGAGCAGTCGCTGCTCGAAGCGCTCCGCGGACTCCAGCAGCCCCTCGAAGGCGACCGCCCGGGAGATCGGACCGTCGTAGAAGAACACGGTGATGCTGCGGCCCGAAGCCAGGCGCACCAGGTAGGGCATGGTCGGATCGACCCGGCCACCGTGCACGTCGTACCACGACCCGCCGCCGATCGGGCGCACCCGTGCCGCCTGGTAGGGCGAGAGCACGGTGAAGGTGATGCCGTGCTCGGCGAGCAGGTCGAGGGTGTCGTCGTCGACCGCGGTCTCGGCCAACCACATGCCCTCGGGGTCCCGGCCGAATCGGCGGCGGAAATCGGCGATGCCCCACC
>SLLJ01000357.1 GCA_007134165.1 Nitriliruptoraceae bacterium
ACAGAAGTTGAAACATCAGGAACGGTCTCCTGCCACTCGGAGCACCATCGGGTGGAACCGAGGTCGCGCGGAATCAGCATCCATCGTCCGCGTGCGGCCGAACGTCTGCCGCGGTCCAGGCGTGTACGGCTCTACCCACCTCCGCGAGCCCCCTGATCAGCGCTGCCTCGATGTCGCCGCCAACGAGGTGCTCTGCCGGCGGCTGGCGCGTGCACGAGGGCCGCACGGCGCCGGCGCCAGGAGGACGTCTGTCACGTCGGGGGAGATCCATCCCTGTCGAGTCCTACGACACCGCGCGGGCTAGCGTGACGGTCCCCAGTGAGGACGGTGGACCATGCGGCGCGCAGTGGTGGTCGGCAGCGGCTTCGGGGGTGCGGTCGCGGCTCTGCGTTTGGCGCAGAAGGGCTACCGCGTCGTGGTGCTCGAGCAGGGGCGCCGGCTGTCCGCCGCGGACCTCGAGGCGGGCGACCGTTCGCTGCGTGCGTTCCTGTTCGCGCCGCGGCTCGGGCTGCGCGGCTACTTTCGGCAGACGATCCTGCGGCACGTGGGGATCATCGGCGGGGTGGGAGTGGGCGGCGGCTCGATCGTGTACGCCGGGGTGCTGCTGCGCGCGGCCGACGAGGTCCTGGCGGCCGGCGGCTGGGCGGAGTCCGGGGTGGACTGGGCGCGCGAGCTCGCGGAGCCCTACGCGACCGCCGAGCGGATGCTGGGTGCGAGCCCCAACCCCTGGACCGGAGCGCAGGACCGCCACCTCGCCGCCACCGCCGCTCGCATGGGCGCGGCCAACACCTACCGCACGGACCTCCCCCTGGGCATCACCTTCGGCCCGCCGGGCGCTGCGGTCGGCGACCCGTGGTTCGACGGGGCGGGACCCGACCGCCACGCATGCCGGGGCTGCGGCGGGTGCCTGAGCGGCTGCCCCTACGACGCGAAGAACACCCTGGACCGCAACTACCTGTGGTTCGCCGAGCGTGAGGGTGCACGCATCGTGCCCGAGACCCGTGTCGAGGTGGTCCGGGAGCGTGACCGCGGCGGCTACGAACTCGTCGTGAGCGACACGTTCGCCCCCGGCGCCCGCCGGCGCATCCACGCGGACCTGGTCGTGGTCGCCGCCGGGGTGCTCGGCAGCGTCGAACTGCTGCACCGGTCCCGGGCGGCAGGTGGCCTGCCGCGGCTTTCGACCGCCCTGGGGAGCGCGGTTCGCACCAACTCCGAAGCACTGGTCGGGGTGCTCGCACCGGACGACGGCACGGACCTGTCGGGCGACGGGCCGACCATCACGTCCCACTTCCATCCGGACGCGGCCACCCACGTGACCCAGAACCGCATGCCGACGGGGATGCGGTTCATGCGCGCCTACTACGGACCCCTGGTCGACGGTGAGGATCCGGTCCGCCGGGCGCGACGCACCCTGGCCGAGGTGGCCCGCCACCCGGCGGCCGCGAGCCGCGCCGTGCGGGCCCGCCGCTGGCGGGAGCGCATGACGGTCATCACGACCATGCAGCACCTCGACAGCGAGATCGAGCTGGCGTGGCGTCGTCGGGTCGGGCGGCTCGGCGGCTTCGGGCTGGCCTCGGCGACCCCCGGCGGTCAGCGCGTACCCTCCTACCTGCCGCCGGCGAACCAGGCGGCCCGGGCGTTCGCCGACTCGATCGGTGGGCAACCGCTCAACTCGACCATCGAGTCGATCGGGGGGCTCGCCGTCACCGCGCACGTGCTCGGCGGTGCCCGGGTGGCCTGCGATCCCTCCCGCGGAGTGATCGGCACCGACCATCAGGTGTTCGGCCATCCGGGGCTGTTCGTCGTCGACGGCGCAGCGGTGCCGGGCAACCTCGGGGTCAATCCGAGCCTGACGATCACGGCCATGGCCGAACGGGCGACCACCATGCTGCCCGACGCCACCGCACGGTCCGCCGAGGCCTGACGCAGGCTGACGGCGACTCCCGACCTGCTCCCAACGTGCTCCCGACAGGCTCCCGACATGCTCCCGACATGCTCCCGGCGCGCTCCCGGCGCGCTCCCGGCACCCGTCCAGCTCAGGCGCGTCGCTGGCCGAGTTCGTCGGCGACCGCGTGCAGTCGCTCACGTGCCGCGGTGGGCATCGTCACCGCCGCGAGCTCGGCCCGGGCCTCGGTGACCGCATCGGTCACGTAGCGCTCGGCGGCTGCCCGCGCGCCGCAGTCCTCCAGCAGGTCGCGCAGACCGGCCGCCTCCTCGGCGCCGAGGTCGGCATCGCCGAGCCGGGCGTCGAGCTGCTGCCAGGCTCCGGGTGGCAGGCGTTCGGCCGCTTCGGCGATCAGCAGGGTGCGCTTGCCCTCGGCCAGGTCCGAGGCGGCCGACTTGCCGGTGACCGCCTCCTCCCCGAACATCCCGAGCAGGTCGTCACGCACCTGGAAGGCCCGGCCCAGCGGGTCGCCGAAGCGGCCCAGGCCCTCGACCAGCGCGTCGTCGGCGCCGGCCAGCAGGGCGCCGATCTGCAGCGGCCGTGACACCGAGTACCGGCCCGACTTGAGCGTGGCGACCCGCAGCGCCAGGGCCCGGTCGGTGCGCCGGGACGCGGCGGTGTGCACGTCGAGCACCTGCCCGGCCATGACCTCCTCGCGCAGGACCGTGAAGCGGCGGAAGGCGGCGACCAGCCAGGCCGGACGCACCGCTGCGGGGTCGACGTCGAGGAAGCACTCGTCGGCCTGCACGAAGGCGAGGTCGCCGACCAGGATCGCCATCGCGGTCCCGAAGCCGGCGCCGTCGCCGTGCAGCGACTGCTCGGCGTGCCACTCGGCGAAGCGTTCGTGGACGCTCGGGCGCCCGCGCCGGGTCGGCGCCCGATCGATGACGTCGTCGTGCACCAACGCGAAGGTGTGCAGCAGTTCGAGCGACAGCGCGGGTCCGAGCACCGCGTGGTGGTCGGCGCCGCCGCCGGCCTCGTGGCCCAGCAGCAGCAGTGCCGGGCGGATCCGCTTGCCAGCGTCGAGGAAGCCGCGTAGCTCGTCGGCGACGGGCTCGAGCACCGGGTGGTAGTCGCTCAGCCGCGGCAGCAGCTCGTCCAGCCGCGCCTGCAGCGCCCGGTCGATGACCGGGCGCAGCTCGGCCAGCACGGACGGCAGGGGTTGCACGGCGGCTCCGGGGCGGGGCGAGGTCCCGACCCTAGCTGCCGTGGACGCGGGGTCGGCGGTCGGCGTCGGTAGACTCGGGCGCGACCACCTGCTGCCGCGAGGAGCCCGCCCGGCGTGGCCCGCCCCCCCGATCCGTCCTCGCTCGAGCGGCCCTGGGTCGCGGCCTACCCGCCGGGGGTGCCCCCGACCTATCGGCTGCCGACCGTCCCACTGACCCGCTTCCTCGACGATGCGGCCCGTGACTTCCCCGGACGCTCGGCGCTGATCATCGCTGGCCACGCGGTGTCCTACGCCGAGCTCAGGGACCGGGTCGATGCCGTCGCCGGCGTGCTCGACGATCTCGGGGTGAGCGGAGGCGATCGGGTCCTGGTGGCGCTACCCAACGAGCTGGCCCTGCCGGTGACGTTGTTCGCCGGCTGGCGGCTGGGGGCGGTCGTGGTGCCGGTGGCACCCGACACGCCCGCCGAGCCGCTGGCCTCGGTGGTCGCCGATGCGCGCCCGGTGGCGGTGGTCGCCACCCAGCAGGTCCTGCACGAGCTCGTGCAGCAGCGCAGCCGGCCCGCCATCGCCGTGCAGGTCGAGGGTGACGAGTGGCCTCGTGGCGGGCTGCTGACCACCCTACGTGGGCTGCCTGGCCGGCTGCTGGGTCGTGGACCGACACGGAGCATCGGCCTCGACGACGCCGAGGACGGCGCCGTGCGGCTCGGTGACGCACTCGCCGATCAGGCCCCGCCCGCACTCCCGGCCGCGCCGGACCCCGACGCTCCTGCGCTGCTGCTGTACCGGCCCCGTGCCCGCGACCTGCGTGGCGTGCTCGCGTCCCACGCCAACCTCGTGGCCAACGCGTTCCAGGCCCGCCTGTGGGTGCCCGACATCCAGGCCGGCCGGGAGCGCGTCCTTGTCGCCGACCCCCTGCACCAGCCCCTGCCACTGACCGTCGGCCTGCTCTCCTCCGTGCTGTCCGCGGCCACCATCGCGCTGCTCGACGATCCCGACCCGGGCACGCTCGCCCGGGCGGTCGAGCGCGACAAGCCGACGTTGTTCGCGACCACCCCACTGCGGCTGGCCGGGCTGCTGCGAGAGGGTGAGCCGGCCAAGCGCGACCTGAGCTCCCTACGGGTGTGTGTCACCGGTGGGGCGTCGCTCGACCCCCAGGTCGCTGCCGACATCGAGCGGCGGACCGGTGGTGCGCGGGTGCGCGAGGGCTTCGGGGTCACCGAAGCGGTGCCGCTCACCCACGCACAGCCCGTCTACGGCCGTGCCGTGCCGGGGAGCATGGGCCTGCCGGTCACCGGCACGGTCGCCGCCGTCGTGGATCCCGACGATCTCTCGAGCCTGCGGCCTCCGGGGGTGCCCGGGCGCCTGATCGTGCACGGACCCCAGGTCGTCTCCGCGTACTGGGAGCGGCCGGAGGCCACCGCCGCCAGTTTCGTCGACGGCTGGCTGGTCACCGACGACCTCGCGACCGTCGACGAGGACGGACTGTTCCACCACGTGGGTCGGCTCGGTGAGATGATCGACCGGGCGGGCGTGCTGGTCTCGCCCCGTCACGTCGAAGCGGTGTTGCAGCGCCATCCGGGCGTGCGCCGTGCCGGGGTGGTGGCCACCGACGAGGGCCAACTGCTCGCCGCGGTCGTGGCCCGGCGGCGCACCCGCGTCACCCCCGACGTGGTGCTCGCCCATGCCCGTACCTACCTCGACGCCCCCGCCGTGCCCGACCACGTGACGTTGGTCGAGGAGCTGCCGATGTCCGAGGTCGGCGAGCTCGCCCGTGACGAACTGCGCCACGAGCTCACCGGACGCTGAGCCCACCTCCCGCCCTCGACCTGCGAGGTGACCGTGACCAGTCCCGCCGCCCGCGTGCTGATCGTCGACAACTACGACTCGTTCACCTACAACCTGGCGCAGGAACTCGGCGAGCTCGGCGCCGACGTCGAGGTGCTTCGCAACGACGCCTTCACCCTCGACGAGCTCGAAGCCGACCTGCCCGACGGGGTGGTGATCTCGCCGGGTCCGGGCGACCCGTCGGAGGCCGGGCGGTCCAACGAGGTGATCCGGGCCCTGGCCGGCCGACGACCGGTGCTCGGGGTCTGCCTCGGCCACCAGTGCATCGGCGAGGTCTACGGCGGGCGGGTGGTGCGGGCGCCGGTGCTCGTGCACGGCAAGACCTCACCGATCTACCACCGTCGCGAGGGCGTGTTCGATGCCCTGCCCGTCCCCTTCGAGGCGACCCGGTACCACTCGCTCATCGTGGAGCGTGCCACGCTGCCGGCGGTGCTCAAGGTCACCGCGGAGACCTCCGACGGGCTGATCATGGGTCTGCGCCACCGTGAGGTCGACGTCGAAGGGGTGCAGTTCCACCCCGAGTCGATACTGACCTCGGCTGGGATGCGGCTGCTCGGCACGTTCCTGGCCCGCTGCACGCCGGTGGGCAGCACGACCGCCGGCGACTGAGATCCGTCCGGCGCCCTCCGAGGGTTCAGCGCGCGGCGCGGATGGCTGCCAGGGCCGCGTCGAGGTCGTCCACGCCGACGACCCGCAGCCCGTCGGGGGCGGTATCGAGCGCGGTCTCGAGCTGGATCGTTGGCACCAGCACCAGGTCGGCGTCGAAGCCGGCGGCGGCGCGCATCTTCTGGGGGATGCCCCCGACCGGCCCGACCCGGCCGTCCGCATCGAGGGTGCCGGTGCCGACCACGGTCAGCCCGCCGAGCAGATCCTCCTCGGCGAGCAGGTCGAAGACGGTGATGCCGACCATCATCCCGGCGCTCGGTCCCCCGATCCGGGTGTCCTCGGCGAGCGTGAGGTCGAAGGGCAGGACGAGCCGATCGACGGCGGTCTCCACGATCACCCCGAGCGCCGGGTAGGGCGACTGCGGGAGGTCTCCGAGGGTGACGATGACGTCGTGCTCGCGCCGGTCCCGCACGACCGTGAGCACGACGTCCTCCCCGACGGTGCCCTCCCGGGCCCGTGACTGCAGTTCCTCGGCCGCCTCGATGGGCACGCCGTCGACGGCGATCACTGCGTCGCCGGGCAGCAGACGGCCTTCGGCGGGGGAGTCCGCAAGCACGTCGAGGACCACCACCTCGGTGACCAGGTCGGGGTCGAAGCCGGCGGCCTGCGCTCCCATCGCCGCGGCGATGTCGAACTGGCGCCCGAAGCGGTTGCGCTGCATCTGCAGGTAGGTGTCGCGGTCGACGTCGTCGGGGTAGACCTCCGAGAGTTGCAGCAGCTCGCGGTCGGTGTCCAGCAGCGCACGGATCGACGGCAGCGTGGCCTGCTGGCGGATCACCACGGTCAGCAGCGCGGTGCGCCCGTCGAGCTCGGTGGTCGCCACCCCGTCGATCATGACCAGGGGTTCGATCTCCGAGGGGGGTCCGGGCACGTACTCCACAACCGGCAGCGGGACGATCGTCCCGGCCCACAGCAGGATCGACAGGCTCGCGGTGTAGAAGGCCGTGCGCCACAACGACCGACGTCGAGGTGGCGCGGGTTCCTGGGTCGGCGGCGCGGAGAGCTCGACCTCGCTCATGGCGCACCGCCGGGGGGTGGCGGGGGTGGTCCGTAGCCGGGGACCGGGGTGGCGGAGGCCGGCGGCGGGGGTGGCGGCGGGGGCAGGCGCGGTCGATCGCGAGCCGACGGTGGGGTCCGGCGCAGGCGCTGGATGCCCCGGGCGACGTCGCGTTCGGTGAGCACCGCGATCGGCTGCTCCTCGGCGACGATGCGCACCGCGTCCGACCCTTGGTGGAAGCCATCGACCAGGGTCCGCAGCGTGGCGTCGACGGACACCTCGGGGCGGTCGTCGATCGGTTCGGCGAGCTCCTCGGCCAGGCGCAGGGCCCGTTCGGTCGGGTGGAGCGTCGCGAGATCCTCGGCGGGGATGACCCCGAGCAGACGGGTGCCCGACACGACCGCAACGAGGTCGCCGGACGGGTTCGGAAGGTCGGCGGCATCCAGCCGCTGACCGGCGTCGAGGACCCGGGGTGGGGTGGAGAACAGGTCGGCCACCCGGTGGCGCAGCAGCAGGTCGTCGAGGTCGCTCTGGCGCAACTCGGTGCGGGCCGCCGCGAACAGGAACCCGCCGATCAGCACCCACCAGAAGGCGGCGAAGGCCACGGCGGTGCCGCCCATCACCAGCCCGGTCAGGCCGTAGCCGGCCAGCCCGAGGCCCAGTGCCTGCCCGGCCCGCGCGGAGATACGCACCCCGCGACGCCGGTCCCCGGTGATCCACCACAGTCCTGCGCGCAGGACCCGGCCGCCGTCGAGCGGGGCGCCGGGCACCAGGTTGAACACCGCGAGCAGCACGTTGAGCCAGCCGAGCAGGCCGGCGACCTCCGCGACGGGGGGACCGATCGCCGCGGGCAGGGCGGTGGCGAAGGTGGCGACGAGCCCGAACAGCGCGCCGCACACCAGGCTGACGTAGGGCCCCACCGCGGCGATGACGAACTCGTCGCGGGGCGAGTCGGTGGTGGCGTGCATCTCGGTCACCCCGCCGAACAGGAACAGGGTGATGCTGTGCACCTCGAGGTCGCGGTGCAGAGCTTCGAGGGCGTGCGCGAGTTCGTGAGCGAGGAGCGAGGCGAAGAACAGCAGGGTCCCGGCCGCCGCCATCGGGATCGCCGTGGACAGCGCATGGTCGGCGGCGAAGCGCGCCCCCAGCGTCCAGCCCACGAGCACGACGATCAGCGCCAGCGACGGATCGAGGCGGACCTCGACCCCGCGGACGCGGGCGATACGCACGGCGCGCGTGAACATGGTCGAACGGTACCGACCTCACCCTGCCGGCGACCGCCGCGGGGGAGTACGATGGGGTCATGAGCATCGACGACACCACCATCCGGGACCTGCTCGGCTTCGAGGACGCGAAGGGGGTGCTGTCGGTCTACACGGGTTTCAGTCCCGCGCAGGCAGCGGACCCGCAGCCCACGGCGCCGATCGAGATCCGCAACCAGCTCAAGGCGCTGCGCGCCGAGGTGGCCGGCCGCGATCCGGACCTCGTCAAGGTGCTCGAGCGACGGCTCGCGGCGGCCGTCCCCGCGATGGAGCGGCTGCTCGACTCCCGCGCTCCGGGCCGGGGTCGCGCGTTGTTCCTCGGCCTCGAGGACGGGCGGAGCGAGACGGTTGCCATCCAGTTGCCGTTCCGTGAACGGGTCGTGCTGCACGACGGCCCCTACCTGCGGCCGCTGGTCGCCGCCCACGACGAAGGTCGGGCGGCAGGGGTGCTGGTCGTGTCACGTGCCGGTGCCCGGGTGCTGCGCTGGCAGGTCGGTGAGGTCGAGGAACTCGAGGCCCAGCGCTTCGACGTCTCCGACGACGTCGCTGCACCCGAGAAGGCCGGGCCATCGCCCGGCAATCCCGAGCATCCCCACCACGGCTTCGTGGACCGTGATCGCTTCGAGGAGCGGATCGCCACCCAGCGCCACCGCTTCCTGCGTGGCTTCGCCGAGCACGTCCGGGGCCTGGCCAAGCAGCACGGCTGGGACCGGCTGGTGCTCTCCTCGCCGCCCAAGCTGCGTGAGGTCGTCGAGGATGCGCTGCACGAGGACGGCACGCTGCGGGTGCTGATCGCCGACGCCTCGTGGGAGGATGCCTCAGCCCCGGCGATCGCGGATGCGGTCTGGCCGCTGCTGCGCTCGGTGCACCTCGACCGTGAGCGCACGCTGGCCGCTGCGGTGCTCGACCGACGCCTCAGCGG
>SLLJ01000175.1 GCA_007134165.1 Nitriliruptoraceae bacterium
ATCTACGACAACATCGTGGCGTTCATCCGCTTCCAGCTCGCCACCAACCTCGGGGCGATCGTCACGATCCTGGTCGCCGGGCTGGCCGGTCTGCCGACCCCGTTCACGGCGATCCAGCTGCTGTGGGTCAACATCATCATGGATGGCCCGCCTGCGCTGGCGCTCGGGGTCGATCCCGCCCGTCGTGACACGATGCTGCGCCCCCCGCGCGGCACCGGCAGTCAGCTGCTCGACACCGCCCGGCTCGGTCGGGTCGCCCTGAGCGCGGCGGTCATGGCCGCCGGCACCCTGGGGGTTCTGGCCGCAGCCGGTCGTGCCGGTCTGCCGACGGGAACCGCGACGAGCTGGGCGTTCACCGCCTTCGTGTTCTTCCAGGTCGCGAACGCGCTCAACGCCCGCTCGGAGCGGATCAGCCTGGTCTCCCGGCACACGCTCACCAACCGGCCCCTGTGGGCGGCGCTGGTCGCCGTGGTCGGCCTGCAGGTGGCTGGCGTGCACCTGCCGGCGGTTGCCGGGGTGCTGGACACCTCACCGTTGACGCCGAGGCAGTGGGTGATCGCCGTGCTGGTCGCGAGCAGCGTCGTGTTCGCCGAGGAGCTTCGCAAGGCGGTCACCCGCGCCCGGGAGCGCAGCCCGAGAAGCCGTCCCAGCCGGGCAGGGCGGCCGCCTGCTCGACCCAGCGTGTCAGCAGCCCCTCGTCGATCACGTCGTCTTCATGCAGGTGCAGGGAGCGGGTGAAGCAGTGCCAGCTGAGGAACCGGCCCTGTCCCTCGTCGCTGGAGCAGGGGGAGTTCCAGCGCACGGCCTTGCGTTCCTGCGGGTTCCCGCCGGACGGTAGCTTCGGTCACCGTGGAGGCCTCCGTTCCGGCCGAGCATCGGCCGGAGCAGCCGAGGCCACTCCCGACGGCCACTCCCACCGGCCTGCGGTACCAACGCCAGCTCGGCGATCCCGTCGTCCAGGCCCAGGCGCACGTTCTTCGAGGTCGGTCGGGACCTCAGCTCGGTGGTGAGGTGCGTGAACAGCGTTGCGCGCCGATCGGCGTCGAGCAGGGTGGCCGCAGTACTTCGGCGTCCACGGCAACGGTCGCCGAGTGGCTCGTGGTGAAGGTGCCGTCAGCCAGCTCGTTCGCAAGGCGTCGGTCGGTGAGGCGCTCCCGGCCCACGGTGAGCTGCTGCGCCCACCAGCCGTCGATGAGGGCGCACCACTGCTCCCATCCCCGGCCGGTGCGCTCACGGACCACCTGCTCGTCCACGCCGGGGTCGGTGGCAGGTCCGCGGCGGCCGGCCGTGCCCTGGTCGTCGATCCTCATCGCGACCTCCCGCGTCCGCCGCACCACCGGCCCGGCGCCAGGCACAACGTCGGACGGCAGTTTGGCACCAAGGCGCCGGGAGCGCGGTGGTCACCCGGGAACCACGGCGCCTACCGTCAGCAGCCGTGCCGCTGCCACCTGCCCCCGGCCGAGGAGCCTTCCATGTCCGGTCCCTCCGACCTGCTGCGCCGCCACGCGCGCCCCCTGGTGCTCGCCCTCGACCTGTCGCGTCCGGTCATCGACGCGCCCGGCGCGCCGCCACTGGCTCGGCTGCGAGCCAGCCGCAGCGCTGACCTGCGGGAGGTCGTTGTCGCACTCGACGAAGCGGCCCACGACCCCCGAATCGCGGCCGTGGTCGCCAAGGTGGATGCGCCCGCTGCGAGCTGGGCCCACGCCCAGGAGCTGCACGCGGCCGTGCGTCGGTTCCGGGCGCAGGGCAAGCCGGCGCTGGCCCACGCCCAGAGCTTCAGCGAGGCCGGCGCGGCCACCCTGGCCTACCTCGTGGCCAGCGCCTTCGACGAGGTGGCGCTGCAGCCCACCGGCGAGCTCGCCGCGACCGGGGTCGCGGTCATCCAGCCCTTCCTGCGCGGACTGCTCGACCACCTCGAGGTCGATCCGCAGCTCGAGCACCGCCACGAGTACAAGACCGCCCGCAACCTGTTCACCGAGCGGGGCTTCACCGAGGCCCACCGCGAGGTCTCCGAGCGGATCGTCGAGCAGCTGCACACCCAACTGGTCGATGCGGTCGTTGACAGCCGGGGACTCCCCGCCGACCGGGTGCGCGAGTTGATCGACCGCGCGCCGCTGTCGGCCCCCGAAGCGCTCGAGCACGGGCTGGTCGACCGGCTGGCCTACCGCGACGAGACGGTCGTCGAGGTCCTTGAGCGCGCCGGTGAGGGCGCGACACTGGTCACGCTGTCGAGGTACCGGACCCGGCTCGAGCAGCGCCGGCGCCGGCAGCTGCGCCGCCCGACGGTGGCATTGATCCCCGGCGCCGGGGGGATCCAGGTGGGGCGGGGCCGGGATGGCGTGCTGCGCCCGGTCATGGGGGCAGACACGCTGGCTATCGCCTTCCACCAGGCCCGCACCGACCCGAAGATCAAGGCGGTGGTGTTCCGGGTCGAGAGCCCCGGTGGGTCGGCGGTCGCCAGCGATGCGATCTGGCGCTCGATCCAGCGCACCCGCGAGGCCGGCACCCCGGTGGTCGTGTCGATGGGGGCGGTCGCGGGCTCGGGGGGCTACTGGGTCGCGCTGGGCGCGGATCGGATCATAGCCTCGGCGGGCACGCTGACCGGGTCAATCGGGGTGGTGTACGGCAAGCTGGTGGTCCGTGGGTTCGGTGAGCGCTTGGGGATCACCACCGACGAGGCGCACCGGGGCGCGAACGCGCTGCTGGCTTCGAGCACCGAGCCCTACACCGACGCGCAGCGCGAGCAGGTCGCCGGGTTCCTCGACCACGTCTACGACGCGTTCCTCACCAGGGTCGCCGACACCCGACCGCTGTCCAGAGATCAGGTCGCCGAGGTGGCGCGCGGTCGAGTGTGGACCGGCGACGACGCGCTCGATCGCGGGCTCATCGACGAGCTCGGCGGGTATCACGAGGCGTTTGTTGCGGCCCGGAAGCTGGCCGGGATCGCGCCGGATCGCGCCCTGAAGGTGCGGGTGCTGCCCCGCCTGCCGCTACCCGAGCGGTTCGGGCTCAAGGAGGTCGACGACGGCGAGTTGCGTACGGTGCTCGGTGAGGCCGGCGCCCTGCTGCGGGCCGTCGGTGGGGGCGCCGGGGTCCGGGCCGAGGTCCCCGACGTCGCCGCGCGGTTGGGACGGCACCGGCAGGGCTGAGCGGTGGTCCGGTGACCGACACCCGGCCGCCGCCGCCCGCCGCCGGCCGCCGCTGACCGCCGCGGCCCCGCACGGCGACGGTCAAGGTTCCCGTGAGGTTTGGGGTGGTTCCCCGGATGGCCTCAGGACCCATACGGTGGGGCTTGTCTCGACGTCGAGTGTCGGCGATCCCAGCAGGGCGAAGGCGAGCCCACCGGCGTACGCCGATCCGCCACGGTGTCGAGGCTCCGCCAGGTCCGCCAGGGATGTCACCGCCCCGTCAACATTCACGCATTCCACCTTCGTGGACACCTCCTGGGCGGTACTGCCCCCGACCGCGCAGACGCCCCAGTCAGGCGACCCGAACGCGCTCACCCCGCTGCGAGCGGTGGGCAGTTCGCTGATGCGCCTGATCACCGGTCCCTCGACCAGATCCGAGGCCGCGATGCTCGAACTGGGCTGGTCGGCGGTGCGGCCGCCGACGAAGATGACGTGGCCGACGGCACCCGACGCGGCCCCGAGTTCGGCGCGACCCTCGGAGAGCCGGCCGATTTCGGTCCAGCCGTCCTCCTCCAGGGCCCAGATCTGCGAGGCCACGCCGTGGTCGTCCTCTCCGCCACCGAAGATCAGACGGGACCCGTCGGACGCCGCAGCCCCCACGCGCGGGGGAGGGGCAGTGGGGGTCCGGGCTCCCACATCTGCCCGTCGCCGTCGAGCATCCACACCTGGCGGCTGGGGGAGCCATCCTGGCCGCGGCCTCCCATCGGATACAGCTGATCTCCCCTCGTGGCAAGCGCTGCCGCGGCTACCGGTTCAGGAAGGGAGGGGCCGGTCGCCCAGTGGTCGGCAGCGGGATCGTAGAGGTGGACGTCGGTGATCAGGCCGCCGCGGCCGTCTTCTCCGCCTGCCACCCACACCTGCCCAGTGCGCTCCGCAACTGCTGCGCCGGTCACGGAGATCGGAGCAGAGGATTTCGCCGTCCACTCCGTCGTGGTCGGTTCGATCGGATGGTCAGCGGTGGTGTCTGTGCGGTCTTCTCGCGCCTGGCAGCCGCTGAGCATCAGGAGCAGGACGCAGAGAACGACGGCTTCTGGTAGGGATCCCATAGCGGGCGGCAGCCTAAAAGGCACCCGACGTACGCGCGACCCGGGTCGGCAGGTCGGACTCAGCCCTTACAAGCGTCCGGCGTGCGCGACGGAGGACGGCCCGGCAGGACAGGGCGCTCCCCCGATCGGTCGGTGGTCCACTCGGCCGTCGATGTGGCAGACGTCGCCTCCGCCGCGACCATCAAGACCCCGGGCCTGGCAGCCGGCCACGCCGGCACATCGGCGCACGAGACGTCAGTTGACCCGCGTCGGGGTGGTGCGTTGGGTGGTTGTGCCGTCGCCGAGTTGACCGCTGTCGTTGCGGCCCCAGCAATAGGCCTGGCCGGCGGTGGTCGCCGCGCAGGTGTATGCGTAACCAGCGGAGAGTTGCGCCACGTTGGTGGTGGTCAGTCCGGTGGTGGTGTCGATCGGGGTGGGAGTCGTGACGTTGAGGTCAGCGTCGCCGGAACCCAGTTCGCCACTCAGGTTGCGGCCCCAGCAGTAGCCTTGGCCGGCGGTGGTCACCGCGCAGGTATGGTGCGTACCGGCGACTATTCCGGCGACGTTGGTGGCGGTCAGGCCGGTGCTGGTGTCGACCGCGGTGGGCGTCGGAACTGCCGAGTTGTCCGCGTCGGCGGCGGTGCCGTTGCCGAGCCGGCCGTTCCAGTTGGTGCCCCAGCAGTAGGCGCGGCCGGCGGTGGTGACCGCGCAGCTGTGGTAGCCACCGCTGGTTATGGCCGCGACGTTGGTGGCGGTGAGTCCGGTGGTGGTGTCCACCGGGGTGGGCGTCGCTACGGCCGGGTCGCCGCCTGCGGCGGTGGTGCCGTCGCCGAGCTGACCGAGCTCGTTGCGGCCCCAGCAGTAGGCCTGTCCGGCGGTGGTGACCGCACAGGTGTGTTCATCGCCGGCCGCTACCGCAGCCACGTTGGTCGTGGTGAGTCCGGTGGTGGTCTCGACCGGCGTGGGGGTGTCTCTGTCCTGGGTGGTGCCGTCGCCGAGCGTGCCGTCGTTCCACCCCCAGCAGTAGGCCCGTCCGGCGGTCGTGACCGCGCAAGTGTGCCAGCCGCTGGCGGAGAGTTGCGCGACGTTGGTGGTGGTCAGTCCGGAGGTGGTGTCCACTGGGGTGGGAGTCGCGACGTACGCGGCATCGTCGCCGATGCCAACCTGGCCGCTGTTGTTCCGCCCCCAGCAGTAGGCACTTGCGTCGGCTGTGACCGCACAGGTGTGGTGCCAGCCGGTGGTGACGGCGACGACGTTGCTGTCGGTCAGTCCGCTGGTGGTTTCCACCGGGGTGGGAGTCGTGACGTACTCAACATCGTCGCCGCTGCCGAGTTGGCCGTACCTGTTGTCGCCCCAGCAGTAGGCCCGGCCCGACACCGTGACCGCGCAGGTGTGCTCGTCCGATACGGGTGGGTCGTCCCAAGGAACCGGATCCCCGCCGCCGGCGGTGGCGATCTGGGCCCATTGGCGGGGCATGGCGGTGACCGGGGTGGCTGGTGCCCACGGGCTGGTCCGCTGCGGGTTGCGTGCCCGCACGGAGAAGTCGTAGAGCTCGTTGTTGGTCAGGGCGCTGATGGTCTGGGAGGTGTCGTCCGTCCATGGTTCTTCGGTCCATGTCGGGTCGCCGGCCAGCCGGTAGCGCACCTGATACTCCTCGGCGTCGGCCACGGGGTCCCAGGCCACGGGGACCTGCCCTTCCAACCCCGAGGTGGCGTTCAGTCCGCTCGGTGACGCCAACGCGAAGCTGGCCGCGGCCGTGAAGGTGTTGCCATCGCTGTCGGTCCCCGCGGTGAAGACTGCACCCACGAAGCCCGGGCGGGCCAGCGGGGTGGCTATCGTCGTGGCCACGATGAGCAGCAGGCCAACTCTGGTCCAGGGGCTGCTCCTCCAGCGAAGCACGGCCGCCGTGAGGACGCGCATCCCACGGCGGCGACGGTTGGCAATGCCGTCTCCGCCCGCTGGAGGCACGTGCACTCGCGGGAGACTCATGCCCGGCCATCGACCCAGACCCGCGGAGATCAAGCAGCCGGCTGCAAGCCTGGCGGTCAGCGACGTCCTCGGGGCGCTTGAGCAGTTCCGGACGTTCCCCTGGCGGGTCTTGGCAACGTCTGGATCGATGGGTCGTTGTCGTTGCCGAGGGGCGTTGCAACGCAGGACGTTGAGCGCGTCGGTGCCGACGTCGACGCACAGCAGGCCGCGGTGCCGACTGTCGGGTTGGTCGGTGTCTTCAGACCCCCGAACCGGACGTGCATGTTGCGACGCATCGGCCGGCCGGTTGCCGACGAAGTCAACAATCGGGATCCCGACTGAGCCCGGTTGAGCCGGCGTTCGGGTCGATGGCGACGTGCCCGCGACCGAGGCGGCTGATGGGCTGCCGCGCGCAGCGTCGACTGCTCAGGGTTCGGGAGACTGGCATTGCTGGCGGGCGGACGCGGTCTCCTGGTGATGCAGCGCGTGCTCGTCGGTGACGACGCTGCCAGCCCGAGCATCGCTCGCTCCCCGAGGTCCCCCAGATCGGTCGGTGGCGCGGGATCGTGCCCGCAAGATCCGGGTGCTGCCCCGCCTGCCGCTACCCGAGCGGCTCGGGCTCAAGGAGGTCGACGACGGCGAGCTGCGGGCCCTGCTCGGCGAGGCCGGCGCGCTGCTGCGGGCGGTGCGCAGCGACCCTGGGGCCCGGGCCGAGGTACCCGACGCCGCCGCACGGATGGGACGGCACCGGCAGGGCCGAGCGGTGGTCCGTCGACCGCCGTCGACCGCCGCGGCTCCGCATGTCTGCTGCCTGCAAGCGGCCGACCTACAGGTAGTCGCGGCGGCCGAGCCAGACCATCGCGACCCCGCCCTGGAGGATGGGGAGGTAGAAGATGACCGCGCGGTAGACGATCGTGGCGGCGAACGCCGGAGCCTCCGGGACGCCCAGCGCCACCAGGAAGCCGGCCATCACGGCCTCGGCGACCCCGATGCCCCCGGGCACGGGGACCAGGCCCTGCAGCAGCCCGGTGGCGATCACCACCACCAGCACCACGCCGAGTCCGATGCGCTGGTCGAGGGCCACGAGCACCGACCACAGCACCAGCGCGCGCACGACCCGGGTCGCCAGGTTGCCCCCGAGCAGGCCGAGCGCGCGCACCGGGTCGGCGACGACCGACCTCACGGCCCCGACGATGGTCGTGAGCAGGCGGAGCACCGGGTCTCGCACCTTGGGCACGGCGGCGACCACGGCTGCTGCGGCGACCAGCAGCACCAGGATGATCACGACCAGACGCCCGAACGCGAGGTCGCTCTGCGAGAGGTCGACGCCGAGGTCGAGGTCGGAGAAGCCGAAGGCCAGCAGGAGCACCGCCACCTCGACGAGCATGCCCGCGACCGCATCCATCGTGCCCTGGGTGAGCGAGGCGGCCGGGCTGACGCCGAAGCGGGACAGGAAGGTCGCGTTGGCCGCGACGGTCCCGGTCACCCCCGGGGCCACGACGCCGGTGAACTTGGCGGCGACCTGGAGCACGACCAGCGGGTGGAAGGGCACCGTTGCGGTGGTGGCGAACATCATGCTGGTCGCCTCGGTGAAGAACACCCCCTGGCCGATGATCAGCGCGACGACGAGCCACAGCCATCGTGCGTCGGCCAGCTCGGTGACCACCGCCGCGAGGTCGATGCCGGCGATCGCGGGGATCAGCGTCCAGGCCGCGACGATCCCGAGCGCGACGAGCAGCAGGGTGCGGGGATGCGCCCGGCGCAGCTCGACCGGCTCGGGCGGCTCGCTGCCGAGCTCGTCGCGCAGCGTGTCCGAGAGCTCGGCCAGCACCGCCTTGGGGCGCGCTGCCAGGGCACGGGTCCCGGCCGCCAGCGCCGGCAGCTGCAGGTAGGGCAGTGCTTCGGTGATCCGGTCGTCGCCCAGCCCGCGCCGGGCGGTGGCCACGGCGCGTTCGGGACCGACCAGGGCCGCGAGCGAGAACAGCAGCCCGGCGACGTCGGTGCCGGTCGCGGCCTCGCTCGCGCTGATGCTGCCGGTGCCCAGGTCCTCGAGCACGATGCGCTCGTCGGCCACGGCCGCGGTGTGGGTGTCGAGCTGTCCGTGGGCGATGCCGGCCGCATGCAGCCTCGCGACCTGTTCCCACAGCCGGGTCAGCAGGTCGTCGGTGCACTGCTCGGGGTCCAGTCGCCGCAGCCGGGTCGAGCCGCCGTCGAGCGCCAGCAGCGCCACCTCGCTGTCGGGCGCGCCGGCCGCGAGCACCTCGGGAACGCCGACCCCGGCACGGGCCGCCCACAGGGTCAGCAGCGCCTCCTGCTGGACGGCCTGCAGGCGCGAGGTCGTGAAGCTGTGGCGCTGCTCGCGGTACCACAGGCTGCGCCACAGCTTGGCCAGCAGCTGCTGGTCGGTGGCGTCCCGCCCGTAGACCTTGATCTGGACCTCGCGGCCGTCGGGCTGCCGGGCCAGCACCCGCCGCACGCCCCAGGAGCGGCTGGCGGGGATCCGCAGGTCGGTGACGGGCACGCCCAGCCGCGCCATCGCGTCGGCGATCGTGGCCAGGTCGGGCACGCCGCTGGGTGCTCCCAGCACCAGGAAGACCGTGGCGGCGGCGACGATCCCGACGCCGATCGCGCCGAGGGCGTCGCTGGGCAGACCGAACCCGAGCGCCGAGCCGGCCACCACCAGCAGCGCGATGATGCTCCATCCCGCGCGGCGCAGTGGCCGCACCAGATGAGGCGAGGCCGCGACCAGGGTCGCGGTGGTGACCGCGATGCGGAACACCGGCGTCTGGCGCTGCGGATGCTCCAGTCCGAGCTCCGGCACGACGACGGGCCACGCGCCCTGCGCCCATCGGACGAGCAGGATCCCGATCGTGGCGGCGATGAGCAACGCCAGGGCGACGTCGCGCAGGGCCGTGCGGTGCGCCCGCCCTCCGGTGAGCAGGAGCAGCAGGATCGCTACGCCGGCGACGAAACCGAACGAGTACACGACCGACAGCGGCTCGCCGGTCCAGGCCGGCAGGACCTCGACCAGGTTCGCGAGCGCGCGGTTGACCGGCCCGGGCCGCTCGACGTTGACCACGGCCCACAGGATGAGCAGCGCCCCGAGCAGCCACGCGGTCACGTCGCTGGCCCGGCGCATCCGTGGCTGATCGGGGGAGGAGACGAGGTAGCGGGCCCGTCGAGTGGTCGCCGGGCCGGCCATCGTGCGTCACTCCGGATCGGTGGGACCTGCGGTCGTCACGCGCGCACTATCGCACGTGCGGCTGTCCGGTGGCCACCGCCGTGGATTGGTGGGCCGGGAAGCCAACCACGTCGTCAGGTGTTGCCAGGGTCAGAAGCACCCAGACTGCCCCAACCGTTCGGAGCACCGAGATGCCAGACACCTACGACGTGATCGTGATCGGCGCCGGACCAGCCGGCGAGAACGCCGCCGACTACGCCAAGCAGCGCGGTCTGTCGGTTGCCATCGTCGAGTCCGACCTGGTCGGCGGCGAGTGCAGCTACTGGGGCTGCATGCCCTCCAAGGCGCTGCTGCGACCCACCGAGGCGCTGGCTGCCGTCAAGCGCGTGCCCGCAGCCGCCGGCGCGGTGACCGGGGAGGTCGATGTCGAGGCGGTGCTGCGCAGCCGGGATGCGTTCACCTCGTCGTGGCAGGACGACGGTCAGGCGCAGTGGCTCGACTCCGTCGACGTCGACCTGCTGCGTGGCCACGGCCGCCTCGCCGGTGAGCGTCGCGTCGAGGTGGCGGCGGCGGACGGGACGACCCGCCGCTACACGGCCACCCGCGGCGTCGTGATCGCCGTGGGCTCGCGGGCCGCCGTCCCGCCGATCCCCGGACTGGCCGAGGTCGCGACCTGGGACAACCGTGACGTCACCGCGGTCAAGCAGCTGCCCGAGCGGCTGCTGGTGCTCGGCGGCGGCGTCATCGGGGTGGAGATGGCCCAGGCGGTGCGCCGGCTGGGTGCTTCCGAGGTCACCATCATCGAGGCACTCGATGGCCTGCTCGCCAACGAGGAACCGTTCGTCAGCGACGAGGTGGTCGCCGCGCTCGAAGCCGACGGCATCGACGTGGTGCTCGGCGCACGTGCCGAGCACGTCGCCCGGCAGGGCACCGACGGCCCGGTCACCGTCACCCTGGCTGGTGGGCGGGAGCTGGTCGGTGACGAGCTGCTCGTGGCGGTCGGTCGTCGGGCGCCCACCGACGACCTCGGGCTGGACACGATCGGGGTCGAGCCGGGCCGCGGGGGCTTCCTCGACGTCGACGACCACCTACGGGTACCCGGGCGCGACTGGTTGTACGCCGTGGGCGACACCAACGGCCGGGCACTGCTCACCCACCAGGGCAAGTACCAGGCCCGGCTGGTCGGTGACGCCCTGGCGGGTGTCGAGGTCGACCCAGCCTGGGCGGATCAGCGCGCCGTGCCGCGGGTGGTGTTCACCGACCCGCAGGTCGCCGCGGTCGGGCTGACCGAGCGCGCAGCGCGTGAGGCCGGCCTCGACGTGCTGACGGTGAGCTTCGACATCGGCCACACCGCCGGGGGCGCGCTGCTGGGGGCCGGCACCAGCGGCACCGTGCAGCTGGTGATCGACCGGGCCGGGCGCACCATCGTGGGCGCCACCTTCGTCGGCCCGGGGGCCGGCGAGTTGCTGCACGCCGCGACCATCGCCATCGTCGGTGAGGTCACCATCGAGCGGCTGTGGCACGCGGTGCCGGCCTTCCCGACCGTCTCCGAGGTGTGGCTGCGTCTGCTCGAGCAGGTCCGCGCCGCGGAGCTCTGAGCCCTTCGCGACGACCGCCGACGCGCGCTGCTGGTGCGCGTCGGCGGTCTCGCTGCGTCGACGGACGGGTCCACCGACGGCTGCCGAACCTTCGGGGGTTCGGCAGCCGGGCCAGGTCGCGGCTTCCCGCATGGGGCGGATGCCGCCCGCTTCCGCGGGAGCGGTTGCGTGCGTCCTCGAACCGTGTGTGCGCGCCCACGTCGGTGCTCCGTGCGCTGAACGCCTCAGCCGGGGTGAGGTGGACCCGGCCGGCGGACGTGGCGTACGCCGGGTGGTCCACGCTGGAGGATGTGGCGTACGGAGGCGGACATGGGTGACCGGTTGGCTACGCCGCATCCCGGATCGCGCCAGCTCCGCGCGGCCGTCCGTCCGAACAGCGCGCGGTACCGGGCGGTTGCCGCGCTGACTTGCTGCCGCGGCAGCAGCGCGGCATGGCCGGCGTCCCGGGCGTGTCGAGCGTGCCGGTCCGGTTGCCGAACCCCCGGAGGTTCGGGAGTCGTCGCTGCCGAACGTCGGACCGGTGCGTGCCGCCCGTCCGGGCCCGGTCCGTTGGATCTGACCCTCCGGTCGGACCGGGTCAGACCTCACCTGTTGCGGTTCGCGCGGACGTGGCGTACGCAGACGGTCATCTGTGTCCGTCTGGGTACGCCAAGTTCCCGAACGCTCCGCTCGCCCCCCAGGTCCGGCCGCTGAGCGCATGGCTGCCGACGCAGGGCACACATCGGAGCTTTGGCTCAAGCGGCCGGTGCTGGGCCCTCTCGCCCTCACGGTCCGTGGGTGCACGCAGCGACCGGGCGGGCCGCCGTGCGGCCCGCCCGGTGTCCGGGAGGAGGGTGGCTCCCGGACGGGGAGGTGAGCAGGTCGTCCGACGCTACGCGCGGCTCGCGACCGACCTCGAGGAAGCGCCGACGAGCTGGACGTGAACGACGCCGAGGACCACGCCGAACATCAGGTGCCCGACCAGGCTCATCATCTGCATCTCACCGAGCATGAACGGGGTCATGCCCATCATCAGCGGCATCGCGAGCAGCGCACCCACGATCCAGGCGATGACGCCGTAGACCGCGCCGATGCCGGCGGCGACCGGCGTACGTTCCGCTCGCGTACCGGCAACGGCGGCGTAGGCGACGCCGAACGCCGCGGAGATCGCCAGGTGCACGATCCAGCCCACGACGATGCTGCTCGAGCTCGCCAAGGCGGCGACCATGTCCATCATGTCCATCATGGTCATCATGACCCCGAACACGACGCCTCCGGCGAGTCCGCCGGCGATGCCTGCTCCGAGGTTTCGCGTACTGAGATCCAAGGTTCCTGCTCCGGGTCGGTGTCGGGATGCGGCGGGAACCGAGGCATGCTCGCGGGCATTCCATGCCCTCCGGTTCAGAACACCCGCACGATCGTGCCGGCGGTGAACGGGGCGCAGATCTCCAGCCCGAGCCGGGCGTAGACGGCCGGTGGCACCGAGATGTCGGCGACGAACAGCTCGCCGACCACCTCGGCGGCCCGTCGCAGCCCGCGCTTGGGCAGTGCCAGGGTGAGGGTGGCGTCGGCCCGTACGCACGGGGTGCCCAGGCGCCCCGAGGTCAGGTCCAGCCCGCTGGGGGTGTCCAACGCCAGCACCGGGGCCTCGGTGGTGTTCGCCCACCCGATGAGCTCGGCAGCCCGTCCCCGCGGATCGCCGGTGAGGGCGTATCCGATGACCGCATCGATCACCAGCGCGGCAGGGCGCGGCTGCTCGACGACGGGGACGCCCATGCGGCGCAGGATGTCGAGCTGATGGTCCGGGACCGGGGTCATGCGCTGCGGTGCGGCGAGCACCACCTCGACGTCCACCCCTCGGTTGGCCAGGTGTCGGGCGGCGACCAGGCCGCCGCCGCCGTTGCCGCCAGGACCTGCCAGCACGGCGCAGGTGGCCGGGTGCTCGCGGTCGATGGCCAGCTGCGCGAGGTTGCGGCCGGCGTTCTCCATCATCTGCAGCAGGGTGATGTGCAGCTCGTCGACCATGATCCGGTCGACCTCGCGCATCTGCTCGGTGGTGAGCTCGGGCAGATCGCCGGTCGGCGGCTGGCGGGGGTGCTCGGGCATCGTGGCTCCGGTCGAGGCGGGGGCGCTCGGCTCCCACGGGGGGAGGTGACCAGGGAACCCGTCGGGCATCCCGGAGGCTTCCCGGGGGCTTGCCGGCGGCGTCGCCCGGTTCTGATCACGACGGAAGCCAGCGCCGCCGGTTCGGGTTCACCCTGGCGAGGGCGGTGTGGACCCGCCTCGCCCGTGGCGACGCCGACGATGGGAAGCAGATCCCCGTGAACGAGCCTCCCGCGCCCTCGGTGCAGTTCCTGGCCGCCCCCCGGGTCATGCATGCCATGGCCGAGTTCGGCCGCGGTCGTGTCCGGGAGCTGACGGTGGCCCGGATCGTGGTCCTCGCGCTGCTCGGCGGCGGGTTCATCACCATGGGTGCGCTGTTCTCCGCGCTGGCCGGCTCGGGCATCGAAGCGGTGGGAACCCGCAGGCTCGTCGAGGGGTTCGCCTTCAGCACGGGGTTCTTCTTCGTGGTGCTCTCCGAGGCGGTGCTCTTCACGGAGGCCAACGTGGTGCTGCCCACCGCTCTGCTCTCCGATCGTCGGCTGTGGCCACGCGTGCTGCGCTTCTGGGCGTTGGCGTGGCTGGGCAACCTGGGAGGCGCCTGGCTGCTGGGCAACCTCGTGGCGCTGGCGCAGCCCTCCTCCGCCGGGGTGCTGGCCAGCCTGACCCCGATGGTCGAGGGCAAGCTGACCTTCACACGGCTGGGCGGGGCCGCGAGCTGGTGGCAGCTGGTGCTCTCCGGGGTGCTCGCCAACTGGCTGGTCGGGATGGCGGCCTTCTTCGCCTTCATGGGCCGCACCATCATCGGTCGCTACGTGCCGGTGCTGCTGGCGGTGATGCTGTTCGTCGCCGCCGGGTTGCAGCACAGTCCGGCCAACATGGGCCTGTTCTCGCTGTTCATCGCCCACGGCGGTGACCTTGACTGGCCGACCGCGCTGGCCGGGAACATCGTGCCGGTCGGGATCGGCAACATGCTCGGTGCCGCGGTGCTGGTGGCGCTGCCCTACTGGTTCGTGTTCGAACGCCCCGCCCGGATGGCGTCATGAGCCATCCGCCTTCCGACGACGAGGAGACCATCGTGAGCCACCCGTCACGTCGACCACCCCCGGATCCGCCCGGGCCGGCCAGCTGGCGCAAGGTGCTCGAGCCCGATCAGCTACCCGAGGGGCGGGTGACCACCGTCACGGTGGACCAGCGCAGCTACGCGGCGACCAACGTCGACGGGCAGGTCGGGCTGCTCGACAACCGCTGTCCGCACCAGGGCGGCCCGCTCGGGGAGGGATCGATCGAGCAGGGGTGGCTGCGCTGTCCGTGGCACGGCTATGACTACTCCCCGTGCAACGGCGCGCCGCCGCCACCGTTCGATGATGCTCCCGCCGCCTACCCGGTCGAGCCGCGTGACGACGGCGTCTACGCCCTATTGCCCGACCCGCCGCCCCGAGTGCGCACGGTGTCGGACGTCATGGTGGAGACCATGATCGCGTTCGGGGTGAGGGCCGTGTTCGGCATGGTCGGCCACTCCAACCTCGGGCTGGCCGACGCCTTGAGGGAGGCCGAGCAGCGCGGCGAGCTGACCTACGTCGGGATCCGTCACGAGGGCGCGGCGTCGTTCGCCGCCTCGGCCTACGGCAAGCTGACCGGGTCGCTGGCGGCATGCTTCGCCATCGCCGGGCCCGGCTCGACGAACCTGCTCACCGGGCTGTACGACGCCGAGGTGGATCGTGCCCCGGTGCTCGCCCTGTCCGGTGGGGTGCCCTCCTCGCAGGCCGGACGCGGCGCGTTCCAGGATCTCGACCTGATCGCGGCGTTCGCGGACGTCGCGCGCTACCAGGCCACCCTGCGGGCCGGGTCCGACCATGCCGAGCTGGTGGCGATGGCCTGCAAGACCGCGCTGGTCGAGCGCGGCGTGGCCCACCTGGAGTTCCCCGACGAGGTGCAGACCCTGCCGGCCGCGTCGCACGCCGTGGCATCCGAGCCGGTCGGGCGGATCGCCGACCGCGCGGTCGGCCCACCCGCCGAGGTGCTGGCCGAGGCAGTCTCGCTGCTCGCCGACGCGCAGCGGCCGCTGTTCGTGCTCGGTGCCGGGGCACGCGACGGGCTGCCGGCCATTGTCGCCCTGGCCGAGTCGCTCGGCGCGCCGGTGGTCACCACCTTCAAGGCCAAGGGGCTGATCAGCGATGCGCACGAGCTGGCCGGCGGTGTCCTGGGCCGCTCGGGCACCCCGATCGCGTCGTGGTTCATGAACGAGTCCGACCTCATCGTCGCGTGGGGAGCCTCGTTCTCGAACCACACCGGGATCGCCCCGTACAAGCCGATCGTGCAGATCGACCGCGACCCGATGGCCCTGGGACGGTTCCACCCGGTCACCGTGCCGGTCCTCGGCGACGTGGGGGTGACGGCCCGCGCGCTCACCGAGGCGGTCGGGGGCCGGGCGCGCTGCGTCGACCACCGGCCCGAGCTCGCCCAACGGTGGGCGATCTGGCGGGCCGAGAAGCACCGGCGGCGCCAGGACGACCGTGGGCAGGGGGTCAACGCCGCGGCGCTGTTCGACGCGCTGAGTCGCACCGTCGCGGATGACGCGGTGCTGTGTGTGGACGTGGGCAACAACGCCTACGCCTTCGGGCGCTACTTCGAGGTGACCGCGCAGTCGGTGCTGATGTCGGGCTACCTCGGCTCCATCGGGTTCGCGCTGCCGGCGGCGCTCGGAGCATGGGCGGCGGTCGGTGACCTTTGCGAGGTGGTCTCGATCTCCGGCGACGGTGGCTTCGGGCAGTACGCGATGGAGCTGACCACCGCGGTGCGTCACGGGATGCCCATCCGCCACGTCCTGCTCGACAACGGCGAGCTCGCCAAGATCTCCAAGGAGCAGCGTGCCGGTGAGTGGCCGGTGTGGCAGACGGGGCTGGTCAACCCCGACTTCGCGGCCTTCGCCCGCTCCTGCGGGGCGCTGGGGACACGGGTCGAGCATCTCGGTGAGCTCGACGACGCGCTGGCCGCCGCCTTCGCCCACGACGGACCGGCACTGGTGCACGTGCGTGCCGATCCGCTGCTGACCTGACCGGGGGGAGCATGCGCATCGATCCCGTCCCGAGCCCCGAGCGGCTCGAGCCGACGCTTCGCAGCTGGCGGCTGCTCGCCGCGCACGTGGTCGCCGAGGCGCGTTACCGCCGAATCGGCCACTCCGGTCTGCAGCCGACCGCGCTCGGGTTCACGACCCCGCGTGACGAGCCGGGTGTGGTGGCGGTGGAGCTCGACGAGCTGGTCGTCGGCGTCGGCGACGCTGAGCGGCGGTGCGAGGTGGCCACGGTGGGCCAGGCGCAGACGTGGGCGCTCGGTGAGGTCGGAGCACCGCGGTGGGGTGCGCAGCCCGGGCTCCACGACCCGCCGGGGCCGGTGCCGGCGGACGAGCCGCTCGACATCGACCGGGAGGTGGCCGCCTGGCTCGGCGGCTGGTTCCTGCTCGGCCACGAGGTGCTGAACGGGCTGGTCGCGGATGCAGCCTCGACCCACGCGGGGGTCCCGACGCTGTGGCCGGAGCACTTCGATGTCGGGGTCGAGCTGCTCCCCGACGAGCGACGCGCCTCCTACGGCGTCTCGGCCGGCGATGACCTCGTCGCCCAGCCGTATGCCTACGTGGCCGTCTGGCAGCCGGAGCACCACGGTGGACTCAGCGATCCGTGGTGGAACGCGACCGCCGTCCGAGGGGCGGTGCTCACCGCTGATGTCCTCGCGCAGCGTCGCGCACCGTACGACGAGCTGCTGAGATGGTTCCGGACGGGCCGCGACCTGATGCTGCCCGCTGAGCCGCCCCCGCCGTAGTGCCGGTCGCGCCCCTGTCAGGGGTCGGCGGCGCGCACCGGCGGTCGGGAGGTGGCTAGGGTGGCAGGCCGAGCCAGGAACGGAGTGCGGTTGCGTGCACGACGCTGACGGGGTCGAGCAGGCGCTCGCGGTGCTCGCGCGCCGCAAGCGCCGGGTCTACGAGGCCGGGATCCTGCTCGTGGTCGGCGTCATCGTCGCCAACTGGTTCAACCGCGAGCCCGACGAGTTCGTGGTCACCTACGTCTACCCCGTCACCGCGGTCGTGTTCCTGGCGGTGCTCCCCCTGCTTCGCTCCGAGCGGGTTGCTCTGCGCCGGCTGGAGGTCGCGCTCTACGTCTCCGGCGGGACCGCCATCCTGCTCGGGATGCTCGACCTGCTGTTCCTGAACGACACGCTCGAGGCATCGCTGCTGGAGCTGACCGGGGCGCAGTACTGGGCCTTCTCGGTACTGCTGGTCTTCGGGTTCGTGATGTTCGATCGCCGAGGCGGGCAGTGGTTGGCAGCCGGGCTGTACCTGACCTCGCTCGGCCTGGCCCTGGCCGCGATCCTGCGCGAGTCGGCGCGGGGCACCCTGAGCGCCGTGCCGGTGATCTACCTGCTGCGCATGCACGTGTTCCTGGCCGCGACGCTCCTGCTGGTGGTGCTGGTGGCCAGCCTGCGCGAGCAGCTGCACCGGGCGCTGGAGCGCGCCCAGCTGCTCGGGACACGGGCGATGACCGATCCGCTGACCGGGGCCGCCAACCGCTACGCCGCCGAGGAGCGCTTCACCACGGAGGTCGCCGACGCCGAGCGCCGCTCGCGCCCGCTGTCGGTCGTGATGCTCGACATCGACCACTTCAAGCAGGTCAACGACACCCATGGGCACGACGTCGGGGACGAGGTGCTGATCGCAGTGGCCCGCATCCTGGCCCGGCAGGTGCGCCCCCGGGACCTGGTCGCCCGGTGGGGTGGGGAGGAGTTCCTGCTCGTGCTGCCGGAGGCCGACCTCGACGCGGCGATCGAGATCGCCGAGCGGTGCCGGCGTGCCCTGGAGGCCGCGCGCCCGGCCGGCCTCGAGGTGACGGCAACCTTCGGGGTCGCCGAGCTCGGTGCGGATGAGCCGGCGCGCGGTGCGGTGCGCCGCGCGGATGTCGCGCTGTACGAGGGCAAGCACGCCGGGCGCAACCGGGTCGTGGGCGGTGCCGATCCGCGGGTCGTGTCCTGAGCGGTTCCGCGTCGGGCTGAGCCGACCCGATCACCGCGGGGGCCGGGCTCACAGGTTGCCCAAAGGTCGGGCCGGCACGGTGTGCTCCGACACCGACAGTGCGGACGCGATCAGCGCGCCGCACGAGGCCAAGGAGCACCCGCATGGGCCATCTCGAGGATCTGGCCGCGACCGGGCAGAGCGTCTGGTACGACAACATCCGCCGCGCGCTGCTCGACAGCGGCGAGCTCGCCGGCTACCTCGACCGCTACGCGGTCACCGGGGTGACCTCCAACCCGACGATCTTCGAGCAGGCGATCGCGGGTGGCGGGGACTACGACGCGTCCATCGGTGACGCGCTGGCCGAGGGCCTCGAGGATCCCGAAGCGGTGTTCTGGCGCCTGGCCGTGCGCGACATCCAGGACGCCGCAGATCTGCTCGCCCCGATCCATCAGGCCACCGGGGGTCGTGACGGGTACGTGTCCCTGGAGCTGCCACCCCGCCTCGCGCACGACACGGAGGGATCGATCGGGATGGGCCGGGAGCTCGCCCGCCGCGTCGACCGGCCCAACCTGATGATCAAGGTGCCGGGAACCCCCGCGGGGAGGGGAGCCATCGAGGCGCTCATCGCCGCGGGGATCAGCGTCAACGTCACCCTGCTGTTCTCGCGCTCGCAGTGGGCCGGGGCCGCCGAGGCCTACCTGCGCGGGCTCGAGCGCCGCCACGCGCAGGGTCAGGATCTCGGCGTTGCTTCGGTGGCCTCGTTCTTCGTGAGCCGGATCGACGCGGCCGCGAACCGTCAGCTGCCCGACACGCTGCACAACCAGCTGGCCGTGGCCAACGCCCAGCTGGCCTACGCGGCCTACCTCGACCTGCTCGACACCTCCCGGTGGCAGCAGCTGGCCGCTTCCGGCGCTCTGCCGCAACGGCTGCTGTGGGCGAGCACCTCGGCGAAGGACCCGCGGCTCGACGACGGGTTCTACGTGCAGGCGCTGGCTGCGGATCAGACCGTCAACACCATGCCCGAGCACACCATGCTGGCCTTCGACCGGAACGGCGCGGTGGCGGGCACGTTGGGACGCGACACCGTGGCGGCCCAGCGCATCGCCGACGTGGCCAGCGAGGCCGGCGTCGGGCTCGAGCCCCTGGCCGAACGTCTGCAGGCGCAGGGCGACGCGAGCTTCGCGGCCTCGTTCGACAACCTGCTGGACTGCATCCGGACCAAGATGGAGGCGTTGGGATCGCCGGCCGAGCCCGTCGAGGCCCGGCTGGCACCCATCGCCACCGAGGTGGCGGAGGCCACCGCCGACCTGCTGCGTCGACAGGCCGTGTCGCGGCTGTGGCGGCGCGATCACACGCTGTGGCAGGACGACCCGACCGAGGTCGCCGACCGGCTCGGCTGGCTGACCTCGCCCGCGGAGCTGGCCGAGGAGGCCGGCGAGCTGGTCGCGTTCACCGAGCAGGCCCGGGCCGACGGCCTGACCCACGCCGTGGTCCTGGGCATGGGTGGCTCCAGCCTGTTCCCCCTGGTCGCGGCCGAGACGCTGGGTCGGCCCGACCGGGGCCTGGATCTGCGCGTGCTCGACTCCGACGACCCGCAGGCGATCGCCCGGCTGGCCGACGCGCTGCCCGCGGCCTCGACCCTGGTGCTCGCCTCCTCGAAGTCGGGAACCACGGCCGAGACCCGCAGCCTGCTCGAGTGGTTCTGGCAGCGGCATCCCGACCCGTCGCGGTTCGCGGTCATCAGTGACCCCGACACGCCGCTGGCCGAGCTCGGACGTCAGCGTGGGTTCCGGCGGGTGTTCGCCAACCGGGCCGACATCGGTGGGCGGTACTCGGCGCTGTCGCACGTCGGACTGGTGCCCGCGGCGCTGGCCGGCGCGGACGTGGCCGAGCTGCTGCGGCGGGCCGGATGGATGCTCGCGGCCTGCGCGGACTGCGTCCCCGACGACGACCACCCCGGGCTCGAGCTCGCCGGCATCCTCGCCGGAGCGCACACCGCCGGACGCGACAAGCTCACCCTGTTCGTCGACGAGGCGCTCGGTGGCTTCGGGATGTGGCTCGAGCAGCTGATCGCCGAGTCCACCGGCAAGCACGGCACCGGCCTGCTGCCGGTGGTCGGCGAGCCGCTGGGCGCCCCGGAGGTGTACGGACCCGACCGGTTGTTCGTGCAGCTCGGCGGTGATCCGCGCCAGCTCGACGAGCTGGCCGCCGCCGGGCATCCCACCTACCACCTGCCGGTGGGCGGTCCGTTGGACCTGGGCGCCGAGGTGCTGCGCTTCGAGGTCGCGATCGCGCTGACCGGTGCGGCGCTGGGCATCAACCCCTTCGACCAGCCGGACGTCGAGGCCGCCAAGCAGGCTGCCCGCCGGGCGCTGGACGAGGGTGTGGGCGAGCCGGACCTCGAGCCGGTCGGGCCGCTGCTGGCCGGGCTCGAGCCCGGTGACTACCTGGCCCTGCAGGCCTACGTCGACCCGGCTGACGTGCTGGTCGGCCAGCTCGAGCAGGTCCGCCGCGCGCTGCGGGATCGCTACCGGGTGGCCACCACGCTCGGGGTCGGTCCCCGCTACCTGCACTCCACCGGGCAGCTGCACAAGGGCGGGCCCGACTCCGGCGTGTTCCTGCAGGTGGTGCCCGACGGACACGACGACCTGCCCATCCCCGGCGAGCGCTTCACCTTCGGCGCGCTCGAGCGCGCGCAGGCGGCCGGCGATCTCGCGGCACTGCGGGAGCGGGGCCGCCGAGCCGCACGCGTCACCGCGGCCGAGCTGCTCGACCTCGCGCCGTGAGCGTCCCCTCCACGACGGCCTTCGCGGCGCTGCCTGCTGACACGACCCCGGAAGGAACTCTCATGAAGCTCGGAATGATCGGACTCGGCAAGATGGGCGGCAACATGGCCACCCGCCTGCGCCGGCATGGCCACGAGGTGGTCGGCTTCGACCGCGACCCGGATGCCCGCGATGTCGGCTCCCTCGAGGAGCTGGTCGCGGCACTGAGCGGCGAGCCGCGCCGCATCGTGTGGGTGATGGTGCCCTCCGGGGCCCCCACCGCGGAGACCATCACGGCGCTGGCCGCCCTGCTCGAAGCCGGTGACCTCGTGGTCGACGGCGGCAACTCCAACTTCCGCCACTCCCAGGCCCACGCGGCCGAGCTCGCCGAGCGCGGCATCGGCTTCGTCGATGCCGGGGTCAGCGGAGGCGTCTGGGGGCTCGAGGAGGGCTACTGCATCATGGCCGGCGGCCAGCCGCAGGACATCGCCGAGCTCAGTCCGGTGTTCGAGTCGCTGGTCACCGACGACGGCTTCGCGCACGTCGGTCCGATCGGGTCGGGTCACTTCACCAAGATGGTCCACAACGGCGTCGAGTACGGGATGATGCAGAGCCTGGCCGAGGGCTACGAGCTGCTCACGGCCAGCGACCTCGACATCGACCTGCCGGCCTCGCTGGAGGTCTGGCGGCACGGCTCGGTGGTCCGCTCCTGGCTGCTCGACCTGTTCGCCGACGCGGTGCACGCCGACCCCGGGCTCGACAGCGTCCGGGGCTGGGCGCAGGACTCCGGCGAGGGACGCTGGACCGTCGAGCAGGCGGTCGAGCTGGCGGTGCCCGCACCTGCGATCACCGCGGCGCTGTTCGCCCGGTTCTCCTCCCGTCAGGACGACGCGCCGGCGATGAAGGCCATCGCCATCATGCGCGGTGCCTTCGGCGGTCACGAGGTGCGGTCGTGAGCGAGCGTGCCGATGCCCTGGTGCTGTTCGGCGGCACCGGCGACCTCGCCCGGCGCAAGCTCTACCCCGCGCTGGCCGAGCTCGCCGCCGGCGGACGGCTGCCCGGGACGGTCGTGGTCGTCGCGGCCTCCGACTGGGACCTCGACGAGCTGCGCCGCCAGGTCGAGGCGTCGATCCGCCGCTTCGGTGCGGTGCGCGAGGCGCAGGTGGTGGCGCGGGTGCTCGACGCGCTCGACTACGTCGAGGGCGACTACCGCGACCCGGCCACCTTCGAGCAGCTGGCGGCGGCGCTGCACGGCAGCCGCCGTCCGCTGCTGTACCTCGCGATCCCTCCCAGCCTGTTCGAGACGGTGGTCGCGGGCCTGGCGCGCTCGGGCATCGCCGCGCGGGGACGGGTCGTGCTCGAGAAGCCCTTCGGGCGCGATCTCGCCTCCGCGCAGGCACTCAACCGGTGCGTGCTCGACGCCTTCGAGGAGTCATCGGTGTTCCGCATCGACCACTTCCTGGGCAAGGACCAGGTGCTCGACCTGCTGGTCTTCCGACTCGCCAACTCGCTGCTCGAGCCGGCCTTCAACCGCCACCACGTCGCCAGCGTGCAGATCACCATGGCCGAGTCGCTCGACGTGGAGGGTCGCGGCGCCTTCTACGACGAGGTCGGCACCCTGCGCGACGTCGTGCAGAACCACCTGCTGCAGGTGCTGACACTGGTGGCGATGGAGCCCCCGGTCGACGCCAGCGCCGATGCGCTGCGCGACGAGAAGGTCAAGGTGCTGCGCGCCATCCCTTCCCTGGACCCGGGGCAGCTGGTACGCGGGCAGTACGTCGGCTACCGCGACGAGCCCGGGGTGGCCGCCGACTCCGAGGTGGAGACCTACGTGGCGTTGACCACCACGGTCGAGTCGTGGCGTTGGGCGGGAGTGCCCTTCTCGATCCGGGCGGGCAAGGCCCTGCCGGTCACCGCCACCGAGGTGGTGGTGGAGTTCAAGCGCCCGCCGCTGCCCTTCTTCGCCCGGTGCGATGCCCCGCCGCCGGCACCCAACCGGCTGCGCTTCCAGATCAAGCCGGGCGGTGAGGTCGGCCTGCAGGTGCAGATCAAGGCACCCGGTGGCGACATGGTCAGCCACCCCGTGGAGCTCACCTACCGCTACGACGAGCGCTCCGAGGGGACGCGTGAGCAGGCCTATGCGCGATTGCTCGACGACGCGCTGGACGGCGATCAGCGTCTGTTCGCCCGGGCCGACGGCGTCGAGGAGGCCTGGCGGGTGGTCGCGCCCGCCCTGGGATCCGGCGGTCCGGTGCATCCCTACGAGCGCGGCAGCTGGGGGCCGGCGGCGGCCGGGCCGCTGGTGGCGCACGCCGGTGGGTGGCACGAGCCGGAGGTCGGCGAACATGGCTGAGCTGGTGTTGGCGGTCGACCTCGGCGGCACCAACCTGCGTGCCGCGGTGCTCGATGCGCAGGGAGGCATCCGGGTGCGCCGTTCCCAGCCCACCCCGCGGCAGGACACCTGCCCGGACGCGCTGCTGGCGCTGGTGGGTGGGATCCTGGCCGAGCAGCCGGTCACCGGGGCGGTGATCGGCGTCCCGGGTCGCATCGACCACGCCAACGGAGCGCTGGAGCACGCGCCCAACCTCCCGCCGCACTGGCCGGAGGCGCTGCGTGAGGAGCTGCTCGCCGGACACCTCGGCGTGCCGGTGTCGCTGGCCAACGACGCGGACCTGGCCACCGTCGGTGAGGTGCGCTACGGGGCCGGTCGTGGTGCCGCCGACGTCGTGTACGTCACGATCTCGACCGGCATCGGGGCCGGCGTGGTGCTCGGTGGCCGGCTGGTCCGCGGCCGGCGCTCGGTGGCCGAGCTCGGCCACACCGTGGTCGACCTGGTGGCGCTGCGCTCCGGGGCACCCGCGACGGCCGAGGATCTGGGGTCGGGCACGGCGCTGGGCCGGGCTGCGGCCGCACGGGGTCTGCCGGCCTCGGGAGCGCAGGTGGCCGCGCTGGTGGATGCGGGCGATGCACGCGCCACCGAGGTGTTCGCGCAGGTCGCCGAGGTGGCGGCGGTGGCCGTGACCAACGCCGCCCACCTGTTCGCCCCCGAGGCCGTGGTCCTCGGTGGGGGGATGGGCCGGGACCATCGGCTGCCCGACCTCGTGCGCGGGATGCTCGCCGAACGTGGCCCCCGTGGGCTCGAGCCGCCGATCGCGGTGCGTACGGCCGAGCTCGGCGACGACGCCGGGCTGATCGGCGCCGCGGGCTGGGCCGCGCTGACGGCGCCGGCCGGGGACCGGGAGCAGCCACGATGAGCGACGGGACCCCCCTGCAGCGCATCGTGCTGGTCCGGCACGCCGAGACGCCCTGGAGCCTGACCGGTCAGCACACCGGCTCGACCGACCTGCCCCTGACCGACACGGGGCGCGACAAGGTCGTGCTCGCCGGGCAGCGGCTGCGGGGCCAGGTCTTCACCCGGGTGCTGACCAGTCCGCTGACCCGGGCCCGCGAGACCTGCGAGCTGACCGGGTTCGCCGGGCAGGCCGAGCTGCACGACGGGCTGCGCGAATGGGACTACGGGCGCTACGAGGGCCTGACGACCCCCACGATCCGTGAGCAGTCGCCCGGCTGGGAGCTGTACCGCGACGGTGCCCCCGGTGGCGAGTCACCCGACGAGGTCGCCGCGCGGGTGGATGAGCTCGTGGGCGAGCTCGTCGAGCTGTGCCGCTCGGGGGGTCATGCCCTGCTGTTCAGCCACGGCCACCTGCTGCGTGCCCTGGCGGTGCGCTGGATCCGCCAGCCGATCGCGCTCGGGCGCGTCCTGGGCCTGGGCACCGGCAGCATCTCCACGCTGGGGTGGAAACGCGAGCTGCGGGTCATCGAGCACTGGAACGACCGCAGCCATCTGGAGGTGGCATGAGCCTCGAGGTCCTCGACTCCCCGGCGCAGCTGGCCGACCGCGCCGCGCAGGTGATCGCGCGGTCGCTGCAGGCGGCCGTCGACGAGCGGGGGCGGGCGACCCTGGCCGTGTCCGGGGGCAGCACCCCCGGCCGGATGCTCACCGCGCTTGCCCGGCGCGACCTTCCCTGGGAGCGCATCGAGGTGTTCCAGGTCGACGAGCGCATCGCGGCGCCGGAGCACCCCGACCGCAACCTCGGACTGCTGCGGAGCTGCCTGCTCGCGCAGCTGCCGGGTCCCGGACCGCGCGTGCATCCGCTGCCGGTCGAGCTCGCCGACCCGGACGTGGCCGCCACCCGGGCCGCGGCGCTGCTGGCCGAACGCGCCGGTGACCCACCGGTGCTCGACGTCGTGCAGCTCGGGCTCGGCGCCGACGGGCACACCGCCTCGCTGGTCCCCGGCGACCCGGCGCTCGCGGTCACCGACCGGGACATCGCGGTGACCGGCCCCTACCAGGGCCGTCGACGGCTGACGGCCACCTTCCCGCTGCTCGCCCGCGCCCGCCAGCGCGTCTGGCTGGTCAGCGGCGGGACCAAGGCCGGGGCGCTGGCCCGGGTCCTGGCCGGCGACCGCTCGCTGCCGGCCGCCCGGGTCCCCACCGATCACACCTGCTGGCTGGTCGACCGTGACGCGGCGGCCCGCCTCAGCCTCGATCCCGAACCCGACCACGAGGAGTCCCGACCATGACCACGACGATCCCCACGACGACGTCTCCGGCGATGCCGCCCGACCAGCGCGACGCCGTCGACGCGGTCCGCTTCCTGGCCGCCGACGCCGTCGAGCAGGCCGGCTCGGGCCACCCCGGCACGGCCATGGCGCTGGCGCCGGTCGCCTACGAGCTGTACACCCGTCAGCTGCGCCACGATCCCGGCGCACCGCACTGGGTCGACCGGGACCGCTTCGTGCTGTCGGTCGGGCACGCCTCCATGCTGCAGTACGCCGCTCTGCACCTGTCGGGCTACGACCTCGACCTCGCGGACCTGCGGGGGTTCCGTCAGCTCGGCTCGCGCACCCCCGGACATCCCGAGCGAGGCCACACCGACGGCGTCGAGGTGGGGACCGGCCCGCTGGGTCAGGGCATCAGCATGGCCGTTGGCCTCGCGCTGGCCGAACGGCTGCTGGCCGGACACTTCAACCGGCCCGGCCACGAGATCGTCGACCACCGCACCTGGGTCATCGCCGGCGACGGCGACCTGATGGAGGGCGTGACCAGCGAGGCGACCTCCCTGGCCGGGACCCTGGGCCTGGACCGGCTCACCGTGCTGTACGACGACAACCACATCTCGATCGAGGGCTCCACCGAGGTCGCCTTCTGCGAGGACGTCGCCCGTCGCTTCGCCGCCCACGACTGGCAGGTGCTGCGGGTGGACGACGCCAACGACCTCACCTCGCTCGCCGCCGCACTCGACGAGGCCCGCGCCGACACCCGGCGCCCCACGCTGGTGATCGTGCGCAGCCACATCGGCTACGGCTCACCCAAGCAGGACGACGCGTCCGCCCACGGCGCCCCGCTCGGCGCCGAGGCGCTGGCCGCCACCCGCCGGACGCTTGGCTGGGAGCACGGCCCGTTCGAGATCCCGGCCGAGGTCTACGAGCACTGGCGGGAGCTGGTCGCCGAGCGGGCCGGTGCCCACGTGCGCTGGCAGGCGACCTTCGACCGCTACCGCGCCGAGCACCCCGAGCTCGCCGCCGAGTACGGGCGCCGGATGGCTGGTGAGCTGCCCCCCGGCTGGGCGGACGAGCTCGAGGCCGCCGTCGTCGGCGATGCGCCCGCCGCCACCCGCGCGGCGCTCGGCGCGGCGCTCAACGCCGCAGCCGCACGGCTGCCGGAGCTGGTCGGGGGCAGCGCGGATCTGTCGCCCTCGACCGTGACCACGCTGCACGGCGAGGGGCACGTGACCCGTCGCCGCTTCGGGGGGCGCAACCTGCACTTCGGGGTACGCGAGCACGCCATGGGCGCGGTGCTCAACGGGCTGGCCGCCCACGGAGGGCTGCGTGCGTTCGGCGCGACCTTCCTCGTGTTCAGCGACTACGTCAAGC